>JANWWA010000013.1 GCA_025056565.1 Chloroherpetonaceae bacterium
AACTTTCTTTTCAGTTCTTCGCCGAGCGCCGTGTAACCTTCAGGCTGCGCGTTAGCGCGCGCTCTGAGGTAGTCGTCAAGATTGCTGATTTCTCTAATGCCTACGATTGGGCTGCTTTGAGACGCAGCAGCGGCTGTTTGCGGTGAAGAGGGCGTAGTCAGGTCTGATGCGTCGGGCGTGGTAGGCGCGTTGTCGTTACACCCTGCCGCTGCCAGAAGCGCGGCAAAGAGCGCAACATAGATTATATTATAGACGATTTGCGATTTGCGTGTTCATAGTTGCAATAGTTTAAGTTAGCAAGACTAAAAAAAGAAACAGGGCAGCAGGAGCGAAAAGTCATCACAGCGGGCGATTCAGGCAAGCTAAGGAGACCTCTTGCGCCCAAAGATCCCCGATTTTGCAGGGATTAGTAAAAATTTAATAACGGCTTAACACTTACAGCACAGAAGGCAGCCCGGAGAACATTGCCGAGTAGAAACTGTGGAGAGAGCCTTTGCTCAATCTAAGCAAAGGCATTCATAGACACTTACCGCTCCCTGCTCATTCCTGCGTCTAAAGAATCAAACTACTGCCACTGGTAGTTAAAGTTTTCCTTTTGCAGCAAGCCTTCACCGATGAGCACTGCGTCGAAGCCTGCTTCTTCGATGCGCCGCAGGTCGTCGGTCGTGCGCATTCCGCTTTCTGACACGGTAACCACATTCGGCGGAATTGCTGGCCTCAGGCGTAGCGAAGTTTGAATATCTACCGTGAAGTCCGCTAAGTTGCGGTTGTTAATGCCAATGATTTTGGCACCGCAGTCAAGGGCAAGTTGCAGTTCCGCTTCGGTGTGCACTTCTACCAGTGTTTCCATTGAAAGCGAATGCGCCAGAAACATTAGCTCCTGCAAGCGCAGGCGAGAGAGCGCTGCGACAATCAGCAGAATCGCATCTGCCCCTATCAAGCGCGATTCATACACTTGCGCTTCATCAATAATGAAATCTTTGCGCAACACCGGTCGGTCAAAGGCCTGACGCACGCTACTTAGGTAATCTATGCTGCCTTGAAAAAATTGTTGGTCTGTCAGCACGGAAAAGGCTTTTGCACCCAAAGCATAATAGGTTTGCGCTAAATCCATTGGGTTGAAATTTTCAACCATTACACCACGCGAGGGCGAGGCTTTTTTCAGCTCCGCAATCAGCCGCAATGGCGAGGCAGGTGCACGACGCAGCGCCGCATAGAAACGACGCGTTGCAGGCAACTCTGATGATAGTGCCTTGTAGCGCGCTTCAATGTTTGCAGCTTTCAGCAGTGCGACCTCTGTGCGCTTAACTTCCAGGATTTTATGCAAAATGTTTTCGGCCATACTGGCTCTTTGCAGCACTGTGCGATAGCTCCTTTGGCTTGAAATCTTCCCCTTCTTTCAAGGGGTCGCTGTCCTTACTAGTGCATCTTTTGCGAAAATTCAAAGATTCATAAATTTTGCCACTCCGCCAAAAGACAGCCGTAAGTTTTGTGAGGCACAACCTGACAATCGTTAGGCACTATGAGTCATCACACTGTTCCCAAAGAGTACATTGAGAAAGTTTTTTTGCAATACTACGCAGACGGGCGGAAGGGCGAGTTTTTCCTTGCTGACAACTACAACAACCTCAAAGGCTTTCGCCCGATGATCGAGACTAACACAAAGAAAATCAAAGATGTAGCGGTCAGTTTGGTGCGTGCAGGTTTTCTAACTGGTAAAATCAACCGCGACGACCGCGAAATTACCGTTACCATCTCAGGCATCACGCCAGAGGGACTTAAATACCTCCGCTCGATTTCTAACTACTAACACGTTCCATCGTTTTCTTGGGTTGTGCTGCTTTCTGAAGCATCGCAACTGGGTAGAATGTGCCTCGCCACTCTACCCCACCTTGCAGTGTGATTTTGACAGCGGAGCGAATGAGTGCGTAAAGAAACAACAAGGCTGCAATTGGGTGCAGCAGCGTAATGCGTGCGGCTTTTTGCCAACTTCTGCCAAGCGTCCAGTAGATTAGAAAAATCATCAGCACGGAGCCTAGTGCGCAGGCTTTGATCCACCTGCTTTCTGAGAAAAAAAGCCAATACGGCGCCACAAGACCAAATAGCGTCCCGATAACGCCCAGTCCTACCCAAAGCCAAGAAAAGTTGATGCCCGGAAATGCACTGCGTTCTACGCCACGCAGATTATCCCAAAGCCCTTCGCGCCAGCGCACGCTAATTAAGCGATTCGCTCGCACCACATGCGTGCACTCGCCCAGCTGCTTGACCCAGTAGCCGAGTTTTACATCGTCATCAACCGTTGCTTTTAGCACATCGTGTGTGCCAATTTTTTCATACAGCGCACGCTCAATAAAGTTGAACGCACCTACCCCAATGTAGGCTTTGCGATTCTTCGGGTTGCGTGCACCGCTTGGACTGAATTTCCAAGTAAAGAGAAAGCCAAAGAGTGCTATGAAGGCTTCTTCCATTGCATGTTCCGTCTCCATTTTGGGATAGGCGACAATGTGCTTTGCCCCTGTGCTACGAGCATACTGCACCGTGCGCGCAATCATCTCAGGATGAAAGAAAATGTCGGCATCGGTGAACAGCAGATACTCGCCCGATGCTTGCTCATAGCCCAGCTTGTTAGCATAATTTTTGCCTAGCCAACCCTCAGGTAAGTGCGACACCTGAACGAACTTCAGGTGTGGATGCTGCGCCGCCAGCTCACGCAGAATATCGCCTGTTGCATCACTGGAGCGATCATCTATTGCAATGATTTCTAAGTGTGGATAGGTCTGCCTTAGCAAAGTTTGCATAGCTGCGCGCAGCCTTTTTGCTTCGTTGCGTGCTGGCACAATCACGCTTACCATCGGCAAGTCAGTGCGTGCTTCACAAGGCGGCAAGGCGTGGAGGTCGGGCATATCGCGGCGCATTTTTAGAGCACGAACCCAAAAGCCTACCCACGCAAGAAAAATAGTGAGCGAGAATACTTCCCAGAAGTGAAGCGGCAAAGCAGCGCTGAGGTTCATTTGTGCGTCGCTCTCAAAATTTACTTGCGCACCTACTAACGCCTATTCTGCCTACCAAATTTCCAGCGCAAGAATGACTTGAAAACGATTAGCCAAAGTCGTAGGTTTCCCTCAGTGAGCGCTTCCCAGAGGCTTTGAGAACGGAGCTAAGCACTCTATGCATGACTTTGAGTTTCTACGCGAGTTGGTCATTATCAGCGCCGCTGCCTTAGTGATTGTGCTCATTTTCCAGCGCCTCAAAATTCCTTCGGTTATTGGGCTGATTGTAACTGGTATTTTGTTAGGGCAGTCAGGTTTGAAGGTGATAGAAGATGTCTCGCTGATTAGCACGCTTGCAGAACTTGGCGTGATACTTCTGCTTTTTGCAATTGGCTTAGAATTTTCCATTGAAGAGCTGAGGCGACTCTCCCGCATTGTCGTCTTTGGCGGACTTTTCCAAGTGCTGCTTACAGGCGTCATTGTCGGTAGCTTGGCATATTGGCTCCTATCCACGATTGGCGTTCAGATGAGTTGGCAAGCCGCTGCGCTCATTGGTATGTCGCTGGCGGTGAGCAGCACGGCTATCTGTCTGAAGCTGCTTTCTGACCGCAATGAGCTTTTTCTGCCACACGGCAAAATTGCTTTGGGCATTCTCATCTTTCAGGATATTGCGATTGTGCCGATGATGATTGGCGTGAGCTTTCTTTCTCCTTACAGCGAGCAATCATTTGAGAAGATTTTGCGAGAGTTAGGCTTGCTTGTGCTTTTCTCGCTTGGCATTGTGGGGGCTTTTCGCTTAGTTATGCCACGCCTGACACGGCTACTGGCTTCTATCAATGCCAAAGAGGTTTTGGTGCTCGGTGCACTTTTGCTTTGCTTTGGCTCAGCCTACCTCACTTCGCTTGCTGGGCTATCGCTAGCGCTAGGCGCGTTTATCGCTGGCGTGATTATTTCCAGCACCGACGAAAGCCATGCGATTGCTGAAGCGATTGAACCTATGCGCGATGCGCTGACCAGTCTTTTTTTCGTCTCGGTTGGCTTGCTGCTCAATGTGGAACTAAGTGAGCTGCCGCTTTATCTGCTTTTAGCTGCAGCTGTTCTGATTGTCAATGCTACACTGGCGACGTTGGTTGGGCTGGCTCTAGGTTACTCGCTCCAAGTCAGTATGATGGCTGGCATGGTGCTTGCGCAGGTCGGCGAGTTTTCCTTCGTTCTTGCCAAAATCGGGAAAGTGGAAGGCATCATTAGCAATGAAGTCTATCAAGGAATGTTGGCGGTAATTGTTGTGACGATGATTGTCACGCCTGCCTTGATTGCTTTGGCGCCACGTGTGGCGGAGCGACTTGCACCGTCGCTGGAGTTTATTCCACTGCATGCCGACGGCACTCACCCTGAAGCCGACCGCTTGCTTCAAGCGCAACCTCAGAGCGAAACGGAGGTCTTGAATCCACATGTGGTCATCATTGGTTACGGTGAAAATGGTCGGAATATCGCCAGCGTGCTCCAAGCCACAAATGTGCGACACACCATTCTGGACAACGACAAAGACAATGTCGAGCGTGCAAAGCAAGCGGGTTTAAACAACATCTTCTACGGCGAGGCGACTTCACGGCAAGCGCTCACGCGTGCTGGCGTTCGTGTCGCACAAGCTGTCGTTATCGGCATCTCAGATTACAGCGATGTTGGAAAGGTTATCAAAACTGTGCGAGAGCTTAATCCCAAAGCTTTCGTTATTGTGCGCACCCGCAGCCTTGCTAATGTGCCTAAGCTCTACGCAGCTGGCGCTAGTGAGGTGGTAACGGAGAAATTTGAAACGTCCATTCAGATTTTCACGCTGCTTTTGCGTCAGTTCGACCTGCCGAGCGAGGTCATCATGGAGCAGCAAGAAATCATTCGTCGTGAGTGTTGCAAGATTTTCACAGAACAGCAGACTGCTGAGAGCCGAAAAAAGTCGCCCGAAACACCTGCTACGCTACAAACCGAGCTGCATACTTCTCGCCTTCAATCCTAAGTAAATGCGCCCTATGCAGTGTCCTAAATGCTTTGCTTCTCCTCTTTAGCTTAGAGGGAAGCCCGCTGGCAGCGTGAGCTTTCCCAAAATAGCGGGGGTCGTGAGCGCTGCACTTTGGCACGAAAGGAAGGCATCACCCAAGACAGCAAACAGTACGGCTTCCTTTGCTTTAGCTGGGATTGAACTTACCGCATTGCTTTTCTTCAGCGTAGCGATTTCAGGCAACGCTTCTCTGAGAAAGCGCATCAAAGTTGGATTTTCTGCTCCACCCCCCGACACCAGCATTTCATCTACTGCACAGCGTGACAAGACAAATGCTCGCACTTGCTTTGCAACGCTTTCAGCTGTTAGTGCGGTCAGCGTAGCCAAGATATCGTAGTTGCTTAAACCGTTACGCTGGCACAGTGATAGAATGCGTTCCAGATAGGCTTCGCTGAAGTATTCGCGTCCAGTTGATTTCGGTGGTGCTTTGCGGTAGTAAGGGTCTTGCAGAAGTTCGGTTAGCACTTTTCGAGCAGGGGTGCCTTGCGCGGCAAGGTTTCCTCCTTTATCGAAGGGCTTTCCAAAAAGCCGCTGCGAGGCAGCGTCCAGAAACACATTGCCTGGACCGCAGTCAAAGAAAATGAGGTCTTGTTTGTCGGCGAAGGGCTTGAGTGCAGTCAAGTTTGCGATACCGCCAATGTTTAGCAGCACACGGCCGATAGGCTGTTTGCCGTAGAGCAACCAGTCTAAGTATGGGGCAAGCGGCGCCCCTTCACCGCCCATTGCGACATCGGCGACACGAAAGTCGGAAATAACAGGCACGCCGACGCGATTGGCAATGACCGCCGCTTCGCCCAACTGCAAAGTTGAGCGCACCTTATGCTTCCCAATGCGCTGCTGCTCAGGTTGATGCCAGAAAGTTTGCCCATGCGATGCCACAAAATCCAGCTTCTCTACTTTGAAAGCCGTCTTGAACGTCAAAATTGCTTCTGCAAAAAGCTCACCGATGAGAAAATTTAACTGAGACAGTTCTGGCAAGCGTGCGGCGTCAGGTGAAAAGTTCTTTATGATGCGCTGGCGCAAGGCAGGTGCAATTGGATATGTCTCAAAGCTTAGCAACTCTATTTTCAGCGACCCTGAGCGGCGTACAAGGTGCACATAACCGACATCAATGCCATCCACTGATGTGCCTGATAAGACGCCTATCCCGAATCGCTCTTTTTGGCGAAGCAGCGACAAAAGGCTCATTGCAGCCCGTTCTCATAGACGACTTTGCCGCCCACGATAGTGCAAAGCACTTTTGTAGAGAGGATTTCCTCATCAGGAATCGTGAGCAGGTTTTTGGAGAGCACCACCACATCAGCCAGCTTGCCCACCTTCAGTGAGCCTTTTAAGTGCTCCTCAAAGGCGGCGTAAGCTGGAGCGAGGGTATAGGAGCGCAAGGCTTCCAAGCGCGTCATTGCTTGGTCGCCGAAGAACACGCTGCCATCTTTCAATTTGCGCGTTACAGCTGCGTAAAAGCATGCAATTGGGTTAATGTCCTCAACAGGTGCATCTGTGCCGTTGGAGACGACCGCACCTGTTTGCAGAAGCTTTTTCCAAACATATGCACCCGCTTGCGCCCGCAGTTCAGAGAGCCGCTTTAGCACAAACGGTGCATCGGAGGTTGCATGCACGGCTTGCATTGATGCAATCACGCCCAGCTTGGCAAAGCGTGGAATGTCGGCTTCATCGAGATGTTGTGCGTGTTCAATGCGCCAGCGTAAGTTCTGACCGTTTTGACCGAAGGTCTGCTCGTAGATGTTGAGTACCTCTCGATTTGCGCGATCTCCGATTGCATGCGTGCATAGCTGAAAGCCATTTTTCAAGGCAAGTGCTGCAGTTGCACGAATCTCCTCAATAGAACGCACTGCCTGACCTGTGCTGCTTGGCAAATCGCTGTAGGGCTGCAATAGCCATGCACCATGCGAGCCTAATGCTCCGTCCATATACTCTTTGATAGCGCGCACCGTCAAATGATGCTTGGCGTAGCCAATCAGGCGATACTGCGGCAAGCGTTCAGCCAGCTTCGTTTCACGAGCACTCACCATTACCCAAAGTCGAATTGGCAGCTCGCCCTTGTCAGCCATATCTTTCAGGCGGTCAATCGTCTCAAACGAAGAGCCTGCGTCTTGAAAGCTGGTTACACCTTTGGAGAGTGCTTCAGCAATTGCAAGGCGAATTGCTTGGCGCTCAGCAGAATCAATTTCTGCAGGGGTGCGGCGTGCAAGGTCGGCTTGATAGGCCTGCTCAATTAGACTCTGTGCAGTTTCCTGAAAAATGCCAATTGCGTTGCCGTTTCGGTCGCGCCAGATAGTTCCGCCTACGGGGCTTGGCGTCTCTTTGCTGATGCGTGCCAGCTCCATGGCTTTTTTATTCGCAAAGAGCAAATGACCACTGGCGTGGCGCAAGAGCACAGGGTGATTAGGCGAGACAGCACTAATTAGGTCATGCGTAGGGTAGCCATCCACATTTGGCTCTGGCATGCGTTCAAACTTTTCTTGATGCCAACCCCGCCCTATAATCCAAGTGCCTGCTGGCAGTTTCTCTGCTGCGGCTTTCACCATCTCTGCCACCTCTTGCCAATCTTTGACTCGACTTAGCTTCAGAATAGTCTGTGCTTGCCCCAGTCCCACCAGATGTGCATGCCCCTCGATGAAGCCGGGCATTGCAAACTTGCCTTGCAGGTCTATTACTCGAGTGCGCGCCCCGATAAACTTTCGAATCTCATCATTTTTTCCCAACGCCAGAATTGTGTCACCTGCGGCGGCTAAAGCCTCTACCTCTGGCTGAGTTTCTTCCAGCGTAATGATTTTGCCATTTAGCAAGACTAACTCTGCTGATGGTGGAGATGCGTGACAAGCAGCCAGCAGCAGCACTGTCATGTAAGCAAGCAGCGAAGGCTTCATTTGCTTCAAAAGGTTTGATAGGTTAAGAGTTGCCACACCAGTGACTATGCAGAGAACGCAAAAGTGCTCCTTTACCCTACTTTTAGTAGCGCTTTGCGTTAGCGACAAGATTTATTTAACTTTGTGCTTTGTTGCGCATAAAGAGACGCTCTCAGCCTCACGAACAGAGCTTTTAGAGCGACACAAAACGCGTAGGCGAAATTTGCATCATTTTTCAACTCAAATCAACGCCTTTAACTCTAAACGACAATGACCACTACAGCAGTCCGACCCGATGAGGTCTCCGCAATTCTTCGCCGGCAGCTCTCTGGCTTCGAATCCGAAGCCGATCTATACGAAGTCGGCACCGTCTTGCAAGTTGGCGACGGTATTGCGCGCATCTATGGGCTTTCTAAAGTGATGGCTGGCGAACTGGTAGAGTTTCCCAACAATGTGATGGGAATGGTGCTTAATCTCGAGGAAGACAATGTCGGTGCCGTTTTGTTTGGCGATTCGGAGCTGGTGCGAGAGGGAGACATTGTCAAGCGCACACGCATTTTGGCATCGATTCCGGTTGGCGAGGCAATGTTGGGTCGTGTGATTAACCCACTGGGTCAGCCTATTGATGGCAAAGGTCCGATTGAAACCAAACTGCGCCTTCCTTTGGAGCGTCGTGCGCCGGGCGTTATCTACCGCGAACCTGTAAAAGAGCCTTTGCAAACCGGCATTAAGGCGATCGACTCAATGATTCCAATTGGGCGTGGGCAGCGCGAGCTAATTATCGGCGACCGTCAAACTGGTAAAACTGCCGTTGCAATTGATACCATCATCAATCAAGCGCGCATCAATCGCAGCCTGCCCCCTGAACGCAAAAATGAAACTATGCACTGCATTTATGTAGCGGTCGGTCAGAAAGGTTCATCCGTCGCTCAAGTGGTTGGCACGCTCGAGAAGTATGGCGCAATGGAATACACGACGGTAATTTCAGCGACCGCCTCTGACCCTGCACCAATGCAGTTCATCGCTCCATTTGCTGGCGCAGCGCTAGGCGAGTATTTTCGAGATACTGGTCGGCACGCCTTAGTGATTTACGATGACCTCTCTAAACAAGCCGTTGCCTACCGTCAAGTTTCTTTGCTTCTGCGCCGTCCTCCAGGGCGCGAAGCCTATCCGGGTGATGTTTTCTACCTGCACTCGCGGCTCTTGGAACGCGCCGCTAAAATTCACCGTGATGACAAAATTGCTCAAGCGATGAACGACCTGCCTGAAGCGATTCGCCCCTTTGTCAAAGGTGGCGGTTCGCTCACAGCGTTGCCCATCATTGAAACTCAAGCAGGCGATGTCTCAGCATATATCCCGACAAATGTGATCTCTATCACCGATGGGCAAATCTATCTGGAATCCAATCTCTTCAACGCAGGCGTTCGTCCTGCTATCAACGTTGGCATCTCGGTCTCGCGCGTGGGTGGCAATGCGCAAATCAAAGCAATGAAAAAAGTCGCAGGCACTTTGCGCTTGGATTTGGCACAGTATCGCTCGCTGGAAGCTTTTGCAAAATTTGGTTCTGACCTCGATAAGGCGACGCAAGCGCAATTGACACGCGGCGCTCGTTTGGTTGAAATCTTAAAGCAGGGGCAGTATTCACCTGTG
Organism: Chloroherpetonaceae bacterium; assembly: GCA_025056565.1. Classification (NCBI taxonomy): domain Bacteria; kingdom Pseudomonadati; phylum Chlorobiota; class Chlorobiia; order Chlorobiales; family Chloroherpetonaceae; species Chloroherpetonaceae bacterium. Next base: position 9,561 of record JANWWA010000013.1, read on the forward strand.
CCTGTTGAGGAGCAAGTCGTCTCCATTTTCGTTGGCACCAGTGGCTTTCTGGACAGCCTACCCCTCAATCTGGTGCGGCGCTTTGAGGCAGAGTTTCTGCAAAATGTGCGCGACACGCACCCTGAAATTTTGCAGACTATTGTGGAAAAGAAGGAACTAACCGATGATATTGCTAAGCAAATTAAGGACCTCGCAAAGAGTTACGTGGAAGTCTTCAAAACAAAGTATCAAGTCAAGTAGTCTGATATGGCCACGCTTAGAGAACTTCGCACGCGCATTAAGGGCATTCGCAACACGCAGCAGGTAACTAAGGCAATGCGAATGGTTGCCGCTGCTAAGCTCCGTCGCTCGCAAGACCGGGCGATTGCTGCCCGCCCATATGCCAACGCCCTAAAGAAAATGTTGGCTTCAATTGTCGCAAAAATCGATGTCTCCGAATTCTCGCTGCTCACCCCGCGTCCAGTTACCAAACGCATTCTGGCAGTTGTCGTCGCAGCCGATAGAGGGCTATGCGGCGCCTTTAATGCCAACTTGCTCAAAATGGCTCGGGAGACCTTTCAAGGTGAGTATCAAGAATGGGCGGCTAAGAACAACTTGCTGGTTATGCCCGTTGGACGCCGAAGTGTGGATTTCTTTGCCAAGCAACCGTATCCAGTCGTTGAGCGTTTTTCGGGTGTTTTCCAGAAGCTGGAGTTTGAGACAGCCAAAGCGATTGCTGACAAAGCAACTGCGCTCTACGCCAGTGGGGAGGTCGATCGCGTGGTGCTTTTCTACAATGAGTTCAAAACCGTGCTTGCACCACAGTTGCGAAAGGAGGTCTTTTTGCCGATTGAACCGCCTAAGACCCAGCCCACTTTATCGGGTGATTATATCTTTGAACCAGACCCAACAGAAATTATCGGACAACTTTTGCCGCTCTATCTTGCCAATCAAATTTGGCGGATGCTGCTTGAATCCAACGCTGCTGAACAAGCCGCACGGATGACTGCAATGGATGCTGCCTCTAACAATGCTAAAGAGCTACTGCGCATCTTAGGCATTACTTACAACCGCGTGCGTCAAGCCTCTATCACCAAAGAAATCATTGAAATCATCAGCGGCGCTGATGCCTTGCAGAACAAATAGCGACCTTGCCGCAAAGAAGGGCAGCGGTCTCTGCCCTTCTTCTCCCTCTCTCATTTGCACCAAGCCGAAACGGTTTAAGCAAGTCTAAGTGTTGCAGCGTTTAGACATTCATTAACCCAAGTGATAGGTTATGCACACATATCAACGCTCTATCGTTATTGATGCGCCGATTGAGGTGGTCTTTCACTTTCACGACGACCCAGCCAATCTTCTTAAAATCACGCCGAAAGATGTCAAGGTTGAGCTTTTAGGTGCAACACCTGCAGGTAAGGGACAGCGTGTGAGTATTATGGTAGTGCAGTTTGGGTTTTTCAAGAGTCGCTGGGATGTGGAAATTACGGAGTATGAACCACCCTATCGAATGGTAGATGTGGCTCACCACAGTCCTTTTCGAAAGTGGCGGCAAGAGCGGCGCTTTGAGAAACTAGGTGACCGCAAAACCAAAATGACCGACTACATTGAGTATGAGCTTCCCGTAGAAGCCCTTGCAAATATTTTTGCAGGCAAGCTAATTGAGCACGAAGTCGACAAAATGTTCCGATTCCGACAAGCCCGCACCAAAGCCCTCATCGAAGAAAGTATGCAAGCTCGCACCGCTATTGCGATTTAAGTGAAACGATTTCTTAACGCTCAGGACTTGAAAACTAATCAGGACTTGAAAACTAACCCCAAGAAGCGTTAAATTTTGGCACAACTTACCTCGCAAAGGACTATGTCTGACACACAGGAAAGAGGTGGCCTCACGCCACAAGAGTGGAAAGACTTGCAGATTCAAATTGCGGAACTCTTTGACATCACGCTTAAATACTCTGAAATTGTAGCCAAAGAAAGCGACAAAGTTTGGGACAAAGACCGACCCAAATTTGTCAAGCGAAAAGACGTCTCGGTCGACGAAGCACTGGCTGAATACCAGCGCAAGCTCAAGCAATTTGAAGATGAACGCCAGCAAGCCTACGCCAAAAACTATAGCCGCGTCAAAGCCGATAGCTTCGACCGTGTCGTGAAGATTGAAAAATATGTAGAGCGGCTGGCAGCAGCGGTTGGCGTAAATTTCTCCGTTGACCCCGAGCGCAAAAAGTAAGTTTCCTCAGAGCCGCAGTGCTGAGGCAAGGTGCATTGCTCTAACTTTGCTGCTGATTTGCCGTAGCCCGTATTGCAACTGTAGAAGGCAGCCTGGGTTTGCCGTTACCACAATTTCAGCACCTGTGCGTGCAATTGCTCGTAGCTTTTCTTCCAAAAGTTGCTCAGATAGTTTCGGCTGCAGCAGGTTGTAGATACCTGCACTACCACAGCATTGTGGCGAGTTCAGTTCAACAATGCGTCCAAATTTTCGCTGCAATAGCTCGCGCGGTTCACGGCGGATTTTCTGCCCATGCTCCAAGTGGCAAGCATCTTGATAGGTAATGCTCGCTCTAACCTGCTTTGGCTCAAAATTTCGCGCCAGCAACACTTCTGACATGTCGCGCACGCGGCGTGCGAGGGCAGTTGCCTTGGCATATTCTGGCTCATCTGGTGAAAAAAGCTGAGCATAATGCTTCATCATTGCGCCGCAGCCTGCAGAATTCACCACAATTAGTTCCTCGCCCGCAAATGCGTGCAGATTTGCTCTTGCCATCGCTTTTGCTTCCTCGAGAAAGCCATTGTGCGCATTTAGTGCTCCACAGCACACTTGCGACTTTGGTACAATCACGCTAAGCCCCACACTCTGCAGCAGCGCTACGGTGTCCCAATGCACATCGGCAAACGCTGTGTTCATAATGCAGCCCGAAAGAAAGAGCACGCGCTCGCCCTTCGCTGGCTCTGGATTTCGGTAGCTTTCATCGAAAAACTGCAGCGAGAAAGTGGGTGCAAGTCGGTAGAGCCGTCGCAAGTTTTTGGGCAGGAGTTTTTCTACTGGCCAGCGTTGTGTCAGCGCTATCAAACGCGAGATGCGCTTGAAGCGAGTAGGGTATGGGAAAAGCCACTTCATTGCCAGCGCAAGCAAGCGCACTTCGAGCATGGGTCGCTTCATTTGCGTCTTCAGCACCAGCGTCTTTGCGGACTCAAAAATTTTCTCATACTCTACGCCTGCTGGGCACGCTGTCTGACAAGCCAGACACCCTAAGCAGGTATTAATGGCTTCGGCAATATCGGCTATCGATTCACTTGGCAAAAGCTGACCCTCAAAGAGTGCACGCGTTAGCTGAATGCGACCACGTGGCGAATAACGCTCAAGTTCAGTCAGGCTGTATGTAGGACAGTGTGGCAGACAAAAGCCACATTGCATACAGTTTAAGAGCATTTCATCGGTAACCAGTGGCAAGGTAGGCAAGGCGATTCTTGCTCCGCTATCATTCGTGTCGTCATCTGTCTCTGGCATATTCATTGCGAAGCATTTAACAGAGTGATTTGATGCACTTTCGGTATACCCTAAAATGAGCGAAGCACCGTGTTGCGTAGGTAGTGCTTGTCGTCTCGGTAAGGATAGTCAGTGGTATAATGCAAGCCTCTTGATTCACGGCGTTTGATTGCGCTTTCAATGATGAGTTTTGCTACTTTGATAATGTTACGCAGTTCCAATAAGCCTTCAGAGACTTTGGTGCGCTTGTAGTAGGCTTCGGTTTCTTCTTTGAGAAATTCAATCCGTCGGCGTGCCCGCTCCAAGCGCAAGTCGCTGCGCACAATCCCTACATAATCATTCATTACTTGCTGCACTTCTTTTCGGTTATGTGAAATGAGCACCCATTCTTCAGGTGATTCTGTACCACTTTCGTCCCAGTCGGGAAAATCGCTACGAATTGAGACAGACTTGAAATTCTGGCATAAGTCTAAGTACGCACGATGTGAAAACACCAGTGCTTCCAGCAGCGAATTGCTTGCAAGCCGATTTGCGCCATGCACGCCTGTGCATGCTGCTTCTCCAGAGGCATAGAGGCGGTTGAGTGTGGTGCGAGCAAACAGGTCAGTTGCCACGCCACCGCACGAATAATGCATTGCCGGTACGACGGGAATAAGCTCCTGCGTGATGTCAATGCCATACATCAAGCAGCGCTCATAAATGTTTGGGAAGTGCTCCTTGATAGCGCTGGCGGGCTTGTGTGTGATGTCCAAATAGACGCATTCATCGCCCAGCTTTTTCATTTCGCTGTCAATTGCACGAGCAACGATATCGCGTGGTGCCAATTCCTTACGCGCATCATACCGCGCCATAAAGGCTTCGCCTTTGGAGTTGCGTAAAATGCCGCCAAATCCGCGCACGGCTTCGCTAATCAAAAATGACTTGGCTTTTGGGTGATAGAGCGAGGTAGGGTGAAATTGAATGAACTCCATATTGTGAATCTCTGCACCTGCTCGATACGCCATGGCGATGCCGTCGCCTGTTGCAATCTCTGGATTGGTCGTATGCTGATAGACTTGCCCGCACCCGCCTGTTGCCAGCATTGTAAAGCGCGAGAGAATTTTCTTGAACCGCCCTGTCTTAGTATCCAGCGCATATGCACCATAGCAAGTGATGTCGTTGGTTTTCCTGCGCAGGTGATGCTCTGTAATCAGCTCAATTGCGATATGGTGTTCCCAGAGTGTAATATTGGGGGTCTCAGCGACCTTCGCCAGTAGAGCACGCTCAATTTCACGTCCAGTTAAGTCGGCTGCATGCAGAATTCTATTCTTGGAATGCCCACCTTCCCGCACAAGGTGAGGCTCACCATCTTTCATTGTAAATTGCACGCCCATCGCAATCAGTTCTCTGACATGCTCCGGTCCTTCCTTGACGAGCACTTCCACGGCTTCACGATTGCACAGCCCCGCTCCTGCTTCAAGCGTATCTGCAATGTGCAGTTCATATCGATCATCTGGTGCTAGAACTGCTGCAATGCCTCCTTGCGCCCAATTCGTATTGGAATCGGATTGCTCTTTCTTGGTGATTATCAGCACGCTACCAAGCCTTGCAGCACGGAGTGCAAAGAATAGACCTGCAATGCCACTACCAATAACCAGCGTGTCAACCTTGACTTCTTCTGTCATTGCAAGCTATCAGAGAGTGGGTATTTGCAAGTGTGTGCGCCACCGTATTGTGCCTTTGCTCCTATTCTGCTGGTGTTTCAGCTGGAGCTGGCGCCATGTAGCGCTCTCTAATCAGGTGCCAGACTACAGGCAAGAGTGAGATAGCCACTACGACAATGATGACTTTGTCGATATCCTTTGCGATGGTTGGGAAACTCTTGCCTAAGAAGTAGCCCGTGAGTGTCATACTCATTACCCAGAAAATACCCCCGAAGATGTTGTAAGCCGCAAACTTTGGATAGTGCATCTTTGCCACACCTGCCATAGTGGGTGCAAAGGTGCGCACGATTGGCACAAAGCGCGCAAGGATAATTGTTTTGCCGCCGTGCTTGTCGTAAAAGGCTTGAGTTTGCTCCACATACTTGCGTTTGAAGAAGCGGGAGTCTGGTCGGTCAAATAGTGCTGCGCCCGCTCGCCGACCAATGAAATAGCCAGTTGCATCACCCACGATGGCACAGAGTGTCAGCAATCCATTCAGCCACAGGAGGTCAAGGTCGCCACGTGCTGCAAAAATGCCTGCTGTAACCAGAAGCGAGTCGCCGGGTAGAAAGAAACCTGCAAGTAAGCCAGTTTCGGCAAAAATCACGAGCGCCATAATTGCGTAGCCAGCGCTCACAATTGTCTCTGGGGCAATCCAGTGACGCAGCGTAGTTAGAACATCCATTGCTTGAAGCGTTGGTTTAGCGAAACGCAAGATACACAAAACTTTGGATTGCGTGGTGTCTGCTACCACCCCCATGTATCTCTGCCGCCTTTGAAAGGCCCGATGAGGTCACTTGTAATCCATCCACCGTAAAAATCACCAGCTTGAGGGATTACTCTTTCATCATCCACATAACATTCATCTACACGGCTAGCGTAGAATGCAATGTGATTTTTTAGGTCGGCGTAGCGCGGCGTCGGATTTGGATAACTCCACGCTGCATTAGGAGAACTTCTCTTGCCAACCTGCACTGTCCAGTATGCTGCCTCACCTTTAAACTCGCAAAATGACCAATGCGTCGAAGGCTGAAGGTATTGCATCTTAATATCTTCAACCGGAATGTAGTAAGTAGGCGGGTGGCTGGTCTCTAACACTCTAAGGGCACGAGTAGTATCAGCTATTTTCTCGCCTGCAAAGAAGACACGCAGTCTTCGTGCCGTTGGCTCTAAGCGTGGCGGGCGTGGATAGTTCCAAACGCTTTCTTTTTTCACAGTGTCCGTTAATTTTGTGCTCACGACGCATTAGAAAACCAGCAAAGTATGCGGAACGTTTTTTTGAGCTTGATGTGCCTGCTGCTATGCCTGAGCACCACCTCACGCACTTTCGCCCACTGCTGCTCCGCTTTTCCTTTAAGTCTAACATCCTGCCCTATAGCCGTCGCTGACTCACTTCGCAAAAGCAAATTAGCAAAAGATTTCGCCCCATTCTACGCCGAAATAGACCGCATCTACGCTGACGCCCTGACACGCTGGCAGCAGTTCGAGAAACCTTTGCTTGAAAGAACAGCATGCTTAACAGAGCCTGCAATGAAGCGATACATCTATCGCCGTACGGCTGAGGCGAAATCCACACTGGATTCGCTGGTGCGAGCTTTCAAGAAACAGCAACTGGCGCACTTGGATTCCTTGCTGCACACCCTCTCAATGCTGCCGCCACCTATTCAGGAAAAGCAGCTGATTATCCAGAAAGCAGCGGAATTCGAGCGCTTAGAACAATTCCGCGCTCAGTTAGACGCAGAACTGGACACGCTAACTCGCACACTGGCTAGCCATCTTGAAAACCTTATGGCAGTTGAGTTAGCGTTGCAGTCAGCAGCTTTTGGTGCTACTCCGAAGAGCAGTGCTGCCTTACGCACATCTGCGACCGCTGCTTCTGCTGAAGATTCACTTCTTAGCAGTGCCCCTTTGTCGCCACCTACCACTCCTTTGGGCTTCAATTTCAATGTTTCGTTTAGTAGCCAATCTGTATGGTATGGCATTCAGCAAAATGTCATCGCACAAGGTGAAGCAGATGCCATCAGTGGCAGCATCGCAAGCATTTCAGGCACATACACACATCCGACAGGGCTTTGGGGCAGCATAGAGGTAACAGGGCTGTTCGGACAATCTCCATTTGTAGACCAGCTGACGCTCTCAGTTGGTGCAGAACGCACTTTCTTTGAATTCCTCACCGTGGGAGTGCTTTACTCACGCTACTTTTACTCTGCAAACAGTGTGCAGTTTAGCGCTGCCATCTCGGATAATTTAGGGCTGTATTTGACGCTCACTAATCCCATTGTAACGCCCAGCGTGAACTTCAATTACGGCTTTGCACAAGGACCAGATATGACTTTTCTCACCCTAAGCGGTTCGCACACCTTCGTGCTGGAACAATTTTTCGGCGGCCTGCTCTTCATTTCGCCCAGCGCGTATGTTGATTTTGGCTCGCTAGCGCAATACACCATTCAACTGGAACGTCAGAATCGCCCCTTGCCACGCTCCACCTTGCGTAACCAACGGCTTCCTGAATTAACTGCACGGCACTCCGTGAGCTATGCTTTTATGCCACTTAGTGCAACCCTTTCCCTCTCGCTCAGCTATGCGCTCGGCAGTTTTAGCTTTACGCCTGCTATTTCCTATACGCTGCCACTTAATACACCAACCTATACGCTCGAGTTTGTCTTTCCTGCACCGTCTTTCCCGATACGCCCTCCTGCAATTGACTTTCTGAGCGAGCCGCGCACACCACTTTTCTACTTTTCACTTGCCGCTAGCGTCACGCTGTAAGCCACTGGCAGCGAAAGCGGGGTGTTTTCCCACGCGACCTTTAATCGCAGGCTCATACCGCATAGCTGAATCCGATAACTCCGATGGGAATAAGGAAGTTGTCTATTTCCTTCGGGCTAACTGCTTCGACCAGCGTCGCTATCGCACCCAGTGCCATTAAACGCGCAAAGTTCAATTCCTGTGGAATGACCACCCAGACAAAAAAAGCAGCGCCAATGATACCTGCCACAAGCATCGTCAGACTTCCTTCTATGCTCTTCTGACTGAGCAGATGATACTTCAGTTTCCCCATTCGCGTGCCAATTACTGGTGCCAGTCCATCGCCAAAAGTTAGGAAACCCATTGCCGCCACCCCCGCAAAGGTTTTGTAGAACACAGTAGCGCAGATGATTGAAACGATGACGAAGTAAAACGGTCCTTTTAGTAACTCAGTGCGGTCACCTGTGCGGGTCATAATCTTTACCGCTTCATCGTTTTCATCTGCAAAAAAGCCCTTCTGAATTAAGAGGAAGAACCAAATCACTAAAATTGTAATGTTGAGATACTTCGACCAATGTGAATCATCAAGCAGGGCTAAGAATAGCACAAGGCAACCTGCGCCAATGTGCGTGATTTTTCGGCTCAAATCAGGTGCCAGCCCCAGCCGCACTACGCAAAAATTTAACAGCGCAACTAAACTGAACACATACACAACCATTATGGCGGAAATGAGCACGTTGTTCCAAAATGGGGAGAGTCCGAAAAGCGCCAGAAGTGCTGTCATTCTCATTGTCTGTTTCGTTGCAGTTGATAGAAATGTTCTAAGCACGCCGTCAGAGGTGTGCCTACGTGCGTTTGCATCTTGCTATCCGACCGGCTTTTGTGCAATCAGCAGTGATGCAATTACCACATTCAAGACATAGAGACCGTTGTTCACAACGAGGTAACGCAGGTATGCACGGTGGGCTTTAGTGTCGCTTTGCCCCACTACGTTTTTCAAGCCAGTTTGTTGAATTGCCACATCTAAGGCATGCGCACCGTCCTCAGGGTCAAGGTAGAGCAAGACCTGCATCGCCATAATGATTAGGAGCGAGACCAGCGAGAAATAAAACATCACCTCGAAGCCCCAGCTATGCATCAGATACACAAACCATATTAGCGGCACATCAATGATAAGGAATGAAACAAGGTAGGTATTGCGCACGCCAATCATTACTGGCAAAGACTTCAGCCCCTTAGCTTTGTCACCCTCTATCGACTTGAAGTCGTTAAGAAAGATCAGCCCGATTGCTACGAGCGCATTGATAATACCCATTGCCAGCACCTCTGGGCGCAAGTCTGCATAGACGATATTGCCTGCAATCCATGTTACCAAGCTGTAGCTAATACCGACTGCCGGTGCAGAGAGCAGCACATTTGATTTAAGTTTAATAGGCGGCGCCGAATAGATGTAGCCTAAAATCAAGCCAAAGGCGGTCAGCCCTAACAGAATGAGTGCCCGCTCTTGCTCTAAAGTGCTGCTAAGCAAGACACTGACTCCGATAGCTAGCAGCCCTACCAAAATCCAGTTCCAACGTGCTTCTTGCGGACTGAGTCGTCCAGATGGAATCGGGCGTGTGGGTTCATTGATGCGGTCAAGTTCACGGTCGAAGTAATCGTTCACCGATTGTGAATAGCCTGTTCCTAAGGGGCCAAAGAGTAAGGTTAGCAATCCAAACTTGCCGAGGCTTTCTAGACTCCACGTCAATCCACCTGATGCAATCGCTCCGCACACAATCCCCTGCAACACACCCAGCCACGTAATTGGGTCAAGTAGCTCAATGTGTGCCTTGAGTTTCTCTAAGAGCGGAATGTTTGCTGGTCGAGCCTCGGTCATTGTTCGAGCAAGCGGAATAGTTTTCTTTCTTCTCCGCTTAATGTGCGGTTTTGCGCAAAGTTACGCAATCTGCTATGCAATCAAAATTGCTTTCTCGAGAAAGAAAACTTCCCGTTTGTCTCGATTGGGTCAGACCTACCTTCGCGTCAGTGCGGCGCCAGATTATGTTACATGTGATAACAACAGTGCACCAATGAACACTGCATGCCTGCTCGAGTCCCTCATCCTGACTCTGACACAGTCGAGCCACTCTTCTCTCTCTGCAAGGGAAGAAGCATCGGGGAGAGATAAAAATGCAGGTATCGCTCAATGCGATATCACATCACTCAAGGAAAAGCGCAGGTTTGAGACTACTCCTGAACGTTTCGGCAGCTCAATTGACTTTCCGTTCAGCCAGACCTCTGCTACCTCAGCCTTGCCTAACGTAAGTTTCACAAGGCTGTCAGCCTCAAACTGTGAGCTCTCGTTTGCACGCAGGTAAGCTTCTTGCATCTTACGCTCGTCCGCCACTACACCGACCCAACAATCGGATTTGGCGCGCACAACCAGCGTGAGCTTTCGCGGACTTGCAGTTGACAATCCCGACGCCTGCGTTGCAGGTAAAGAGACTGCATCTACTGTTGGGAGTGGCAGCGTCGGCTTAGACTTAGGTGAATTCGTTATCGCCTCAACCTTGCTGACAGATGATACCCACCCTTTGACTGTGCGTACCACTTTCGCTTCTTCTGGCGATGTACAAGTATAGATGCCTATTCCAAGACTCATCAATACCAGCGTGCCACTAGCTACCATCAGTCGCGAAGGTGACAGGAAGCGAGCAAGCCACTCAAGACGCGTCGTAGAGGGAGGCGCGGGCGTCTGCTCTGCCGCAGCTGCTTGCCTTGCCGCATAATGCGCTTCAAGCGCTGCCAAATAAAGATTCACTGTATCTACCGACAGCCCTAAACACTCTGCATACTTGCGAACAATTTGGCGCACATAGAACGAGGGCAGAAAGTCGTAGCAACCACTTTCCAGCTTTTGAAGATGCTCTACCTGAATTTTGGTGCGCTGGCTAATGTCGTGGAGGGAGAGTTGTTGTTCAGTGCGTGCGTCTGCCAGTTCTCTGGCAAGGTTAAGGTGCTCCATATCTTGACTTTATCCCCCTTCCGCGGTGTTGTGTTGTTGCTTGGTGATTTGGCATGAAGATGCTTCACGGCGTTGCCGAAGGTAAGCAGAAAAAAGGTATCAGTCAAGAGTTTAATAAAAATTTAACATTAGGAAAATCTTAGTCGCATTTTCAAGATACAACTCGTTGCGCGGTTTGCACCATAGATTGTAGCGACGCTATGCAAAGTAAGAATCATTTCTGCATAACTATCCTGTAATAGACTCAGAATTGCAGACGGAGTAATACACGTGGCTCAATGCGCTGTACAGGCTCATATCGCACAATAGCATTGTTACTACTGCGCACTGGAAGAAACGTCCATTGATAGACGAGCGACAGCAAGAGATAGGGATAGGGCGAGTAGCCGAACTCTACTTGCGCTAGACTGCGTTCATCGAGCGTAAAGAGGTCAGTTTCTGCACCAATGTCGCGCTTAAAGTAGTCTGCACGCAGCACAATAGCAGGAATGAGGTCTTCCAACCGTGCTGAAAGTTGCAGAATACCACCACGAGGCGTGCGATACAGGCGTTGATAAGATCCAAAGAACTGGAACTTACCTAAAATTGCTCCTCCTAACTCACCATAGATGCCTGCACCTCCCGACACCGTATTTCGCAGTTGATTCGCTCGCGAGATAATACGCTCTCCTTGCTCACGGTAACGCTCTTGTTCGTAGAGTGCATCAAAGTAGGCAAATTGAAAGCGGTCAGTCAGAAAACGCTGCTCCAGCTTGGCTGAGAGCACTACTAACCCCAGCAAATTTTTGAGTGAGCCTGATACCCCTAATGCCAGTCCGGCTCCGTAGCCAATAATCCCCGCTGCATCAAGATACGCATCGGCATTGAGCAGAGGAAGGCGCGCCAGTGGTAGACTTGCATCTATGCCCAACGCAATGAGTGCACCACCTCGTGCTGCAATGCGTTCAGTCCTTCCACTCAAATGGGTCGTGTCTTCCAGCTGGACATTTGCATTTTCGTTCACATCACCAACTACTGTTGCTCCAAGTTCTAAGCCTGAAAGTAGCGGCAGCCCTAATTCACGCAGCGGTCTCCAAAAAGGTCTCACGCCTATCACATTGAAGGTGCTCACGTCGCTGACCATTGACTCAAACCCATAATTGCCAAAGTCCATATCCCACTCCACGCCAATACGACGAGCATCATAGCTGGCATTATTTCGGTATAGAAAGAGGATTGTTCCGTGCCCCAGACGCGCTGCATCCAGTTGACCTATTCGGAAGTATAGGCTGTCACGCTTAACACCATACCGAACATACCGTACTAGTCGCAAGTAGCTTGACACCCCATCTTCCCAATCCTCTCGGCGGAGCTGCCCTTGCTGTGAGATGCGCAGGTTGACATCTAAGCCGACTCCCCAATTTCCCAGCGCCAACTCGGGAGCAAGGCTAATTGTGTAGAACACTTGGTTACCAAATACGCTAATGCCAATTCCACCTCCAAAGAAACTGCCAGACTCGCGATGGAAAAAGATTGAATACGCATCGTAGCTACTTGGCGGCAGGATAGGTTGTGTAGAAGCTTGCGCAAACACTGCGGAGGCAGAAGCCAGTTGAAAGCAAAGAGCAAAAACAGTCTGCCGCAACCACTTCATCATTTTCTGATTTGGTGATGCGCAAAGTTACGGAATTTCTGCTGCCTCAATGACAGACCATCACCCCGGCTTGCTGCATAATATGCTTCTCTGGGCTGATGTAGACTGGTAGGTATTTACTCCGTCCTCACTTGATATGTCTGCAGCGCACTTTTCACTCACTTTACAAATCGCTTGAAGTATTCCACTTCATATGCTGCAATCAGTGCCTCCAGCTCCGCCCGCCGCTCTGGTGTCTGTTGCGCTAAGAATGCCTGCCACTCTTCTTCGAGGTGAATGGGACAGTCGTTAATAAAGTCGCAGATGCGGCAGTAACGGCGGTTATACATCTGCTCCATCCAGCAACCTGTCTCACTCTTTTTTACTTCATCCACATAATTGGGGTTCTCTTCAATGAGACGGTCACCAGTTTCAATTAAATCTTTGAGATAGCCATGCTGCTTTTCCTCCTCTATCATTTTCATCAGCTCGTTGTGCTCTTCGGAGTAACGGTCCAGCAGGCTTTGAATCATCTGGCGCAGGATAGACATAGTTATTCTCCTTTCAAATGTTTTATGCCCATTATGGAGACTCTCCACTTGGCAATATTTCTGTCTGAAAGTTACACAATTGCGTTGGCAAATGCCAACCAGCACGCCTGAGCGGTCTAGACTTATCATACCGCTAAGCAGCAAGAGAGCCTAAGGCACTTTTGTCTGCAACTTTTCCACAAGCTGCTCGAGGCTCTTTGCGAAGTGCTCCCAAGAGTATCGCATTTTCTCGTAGCGAATGTAGTGCGCAAAGTCTGTCTGTTTCTGGAAAAAGGCACGAATGCCCTCGGCAATTGCTTGTGATGTGGCGGCTGTCAGCACGATGCCAGTTTGACCATCTTTTACTGCTTCAGCTAGCCCACCTACGTTTGTAACCACTACAGGGCGTTCAAAGTGGTAGGCAATCGGCACTATGCCCGATTGCGTCGCTGAGCGATACGGCAATACAACACAATCTGCTGCGCAGAAATACTTTGCCACTTGGTCAATAGGAATATAGTGGGTGGCAAGCAAAAGGTGCTTGCGAATTCCTAACGACTCAATGCGCGCTTGATACTCTGACTCCTCACCATAGAACTCGCCCGCAATAATTAGCACTATGTCTGGGAAAGTTTTGATTAGTTCAGGCATTGCATTGAGCAGCAGGTCAAGTCCTTTGTATCGGCGAATGTAACCGAAGAACAGCATCACCTTTTGCGTCTCTGATAGTCCTAACAACGCACGGGCTTGTGCTTTCGGTATGGCTGCCCCGAACAAGTCATACACAGGGTGTGGCACCACCTCAGCAAGCGCACGAGGCTGGAGCTGCAGCAAATCTGCCTTCACTTTTTCAGATAGTGCAAGGTAGCCATCTGGATGACGTGTCAGCAGCCGTAGCAGCCACCCATCACCAGCGTGCGCTTCGTGCGGCAAAAAGTTATGCAGCAGTGCCACTATTTTTGCCGATGAATGGCGCTTGAGCCAGCCCATCATCGCGGCGTAACATGGCACAAAAAAAGTTAGCCAATGCGTAAAAATGACTGCATCAGGCTGCCACCGATGGATGCGCTGCGCTGCCTTGTACCACGAGAGTGGGTTTAGCGAATCTATTAGCGGCTCAGCATAGATAGCATATGCGGTGGTATCTGCTGCACTCTCTTCTTGCGATTTTCCCGGAAAAAACAGCTTGGGATAGAGGCGCGAGAACGAAACCGCATAAACATTATGACCACGTGCTTGCAATGCACGTGCTAGCGAAGCGCCAAAATGAGCAATTCCTCCACGCAGAGGGTAAAACGGACCAACGATTGCGATATTCACAGAATTGGAAAATCGAGTAGACAGCGACTTCACACTTCGCCAAACCCATCCTCAAAGAGCTTCACCAACGCTGCCGCTGCATCTTGTTCATCTATACCTCTGAATTTCAGCTTCAGCTTTGCACCTTTCGGTGCAGCCAGCGTCATCACGCTAATGATCGATTTGGCGTTAATTTCAATACCGTCTTTTTCAATGAAGAAATCGGATTTGAACTTTGCGGCAGTCTTGACAATTGCTGCAGCAGGGCGCGTGTGAATCCCTGCTTTGTTTTTGACAACAACCTCTTTTTCAATCATTTTGCGTCGTAGTGGGCATTGATTGGGTGAATTGCGTTCCAAAGCTCATCTTTTAGGCCTTCAAGGTTCTGCCTTGCAACGGCTGAAACCTTCACTGTTTTCACGCCACGAAATACAGGCGCTCTAAACCCTTCAGGCGCTAAATCCATCTTTGAAATCACCACCACTTTTGGTTTTTGCGCTAGCTCAGGACTAAACTTTTTTAGCTCATGCATCAAGATTTCATACTCCTTTTTCATATCAGGCGAGGTGCACGGAATTAAAATTGCTAGCACCTTGGTGCGTTCAATGTGTTTCAGGAAGCGTATACCTAAGCCTTTCCCCTCGGATGCTCCTTCAATAATGCCCGGAATATCGGCCATCACAAATGATTGATAATCTCGATAGGGAACGATGCCCAAGTTTGGCTCTAGCGTTGTAAAGGGATAGTCTGCAATCTTCGGTCTTGCCGCGCTCAGTGCAGCAATAAGGGTGGACTTGCCTGCATTTGGGAAACCGACTAAGCCCACATCTGCAAGAAGTTTTAGTTCCAGCAGCAGCGTGCGTGCTTCCCCTTTCTGCCCTGGCTCAGCGTATCTGGGTGCGCGGTGTGTAGGTGTCGCAAAGTGCTGATTGCCTCGCCCACCATGCCCGCCCTTTGCCACTACGATGCGCTCCCCGTGTTCAGTTAAATCTGCCAGTAGCTCACCTGTGTCTGCATCTTTGACCAGCGTACCGCACGGCACACGAATCACTACATCTTTACCTGACCGCCCCGTTTTGTTTGCCCCTTGACCGTGCTGACCACGCTCTGCTTGGTAGTGTGCTCGATATCGGAAATCCAGTAGCGTTGCCAGATTGCGGTCAGCTTCCAGCACAATGTCACCACCTTTGCCGCCATCGCCGCCATCTGGACCGCCTTTCGGCACAAATTTTTCTCGGCGAAAGCTTACAGCCCCATCGCCGCCATCACCTGCCTTAACGAAAATTCTGGCGCTATCAATAAACATATCCAAGCAAAATTTAAATATACACAATTCCAGTTTGAGCAGCCCTTGCGCTACAACTTGCTTCTGCTGCTCCCTATTATTCCTCTTTTTGAATGAAATTTCCTAAATTAGATTAAGTCTAAACAGGGATTCAAGCCCTGACGCTAGTGTCAGGTTCTTGATATCATCAAAACAATTTAGGGCTATGCGGAATCAGCAGCATACAAAGACGACTATTCACAAGACTGCACACGGCTGCATTCTCAGCGATGCAGGTTGCAATGTTATTCAATTGGAGTTTGGGAATCTTTTCTTACGCTTTGATCTCAAAGGTCTTGAGGGCTTCAAGGGCTGTATTGATCAACTTGACCTCGACCGATACGAGGCTGCAAACCACGCCAAGCCATACCACCGAAAGGTCTTTGTCGCCTTGCAGCCAGCCGGCATAACGATGGCATTCACACGCGAAGAGGTGCTCGAGCTTCGTCAACTTCTCAGCGCTGCTGAAGCAATTCTGACGCAGAAGCGTCTCTCGCACGAAGCACTTCACTATCCGCAGAATTGACACAAAAAACGCCGCTCTGCTCAAACAGCAGAGCGGCACCCTTACAGTTCGTTAGGACAGCTTCTTAGCGCATAAAGAGGCCTGGCACCCACTCAAAGAAACCCCTGAATTCACCACGTCGCCCCCGCAGCGATAGTGGCAGACGACCATTGCGCTCCTGCGAGAGGTCAATCGTAAACTCGCGGTTGACTTGGCTCTCTTCATACTGCTCGCCGCGCACGAATGTGATGTTTGCCGTGTATGTGCCGCTAATCGTTCCCGATGTGGCACGGGCATAAATGTTCTGGAAGCGGCGTGCACGACTTAGTGGCACAACTACATCACGCAGTGTTGCGGTCACAGTGTGGTTGCTCACGCGCAGTGCTTCACCGATTTTCAGTGAGTCAATTGCAGCTCGACGATAGGGCGCTGTAGAGTTAATTGTCATAATTGGATTCGCCGTATCGGCAACGGAAATTGTGCCACGCACAGCCCCTTCAAGACGCGTTAAGCGATGCGAAATGCGTGGGCTCTTGAAACTGCCCGAGCAAGAGTCAGGCACAATCTCAAATGTCACAAGGTCGGCATATTGATTGTTGGTGCGGAAAAATTGCTGCCCAACTCCATTGCGAGAAAAGCGCAAGCGATACTGGCGCATCCAACTGCCTTGCACCACTGGTGAATTCATCGTGCGTTGCACTGTAATTGTCCAAGTCTGGGTGTTCGGGTCATATTCACGGCGACGGACTACTCCGCCACGGCTGAGCATTGGTCCTGGACGATTGTCCATCAAATTTGGTTCATCTGGCACAGCTACCAGCCCCAGCACGCCGTCGAGCGAAAGTTCGACAATATCAGTCAGTTGGTCGTGCAAGCCGCCATTGTCAGAGCCTATAGCTCCTGCAATGACCTCAGCAGCATCTATTGTTGCCAGTAGGCTGTCGTCTTGAACAGGCCCTGTTGCATTCTGGCAACCTGCAGCAGCAAAGGCAATAAAGCCAGCTAAAAGCAGCGGAAAGAATGATAGGCGTTTCATAGTTTGTTATGGCTGTTTTGCGTTAATGGTTTCCGTTTAATTTGTGCCCATACAGGCACTTTCCGCTATAAAAGACAGATAGGTGCTGCGAAAGGTTTAAGGCTCGCCTGTGGCTCGAGTTAAAAACGATTGCACAAGCCGACTTGTTCTGCAGTATCTTTGCAAGTGACAGTTGCAGCAACGCAAATCACAAGCACGCTATTCATCGTAGTTTTGCAATGACGCTATCAGAAAAACTCGATTTTGACAAGATTCTTCGCTATGCTGAGCGGCTTTGTCTCTCGGATATGGGGCGAGCGCGTCTCTCCGAGGCAATGCCCATTCTTTCACTTGCGGCACTGGAGTTAGAACTCCGCAAGGCTCTGGAGCTGAAGCGTCTTTTGGAATCAGGTGAAGAGCTACCGATTCCGTCGCTACCTGATACACGCGAGCTGTATCGCAAACTTGCAATTGAAGAAAATTTCTTGCAGCCGAAAGAGCTTCTGCAAGTTGCCATTTCACTGCGGATTGCGTCGC
Source organism: Chloroherpetonaceae bacterium (assembly GCA_025056565.1). Classification (NCBI taxonomy): domain Bacteria; kingdom Pseudomonadati; phylum Chlorobiota; class Chlorobiia; order Chlorobiales; family Chloroherpetonaceae; species Chloroherpetonaceae bacterium. The sequence goes on from JANWWA010000013.1 coordinate 27,280, forward strand.
AACTCAAAAAGTTCATCTTTGCGCGCCGTGAGACATATCCGAACCTCAACTTACTTACGGAAAATCTCTGGATGGAAAAATCCCTGCAGTATGAAATTAGCCGTGTAGTTGATGAGTTCGGTGAAGTGCGCACTTCCGCCAGCGATGCTTTGACCTTCATTCGCCACTCTCTTGAGCAGAAACGCAGTGCACTTAGGCGGAAAATGGAGTCGCTCTTGCGTCGCTACGCTGAAGCAGGTATGCTCATGGAAGAGACCATCACAATTCGCAATGGGCGAATGGTCTTAGGGTTTCGTGTGGAGCACAAGTATCAAGTGCCGGGCTTTATTCACGATTTTTCGCAGTCTGGGCAAACTGTGTTCATTGAGCCGGCTGAAACTCTGATGCTCTCGAATGAAATCCGCGACTTAGAAATTCAAGAGCAGCGAGAAATTGAACGCATCTTGCGTGAGACGGCTCGCCTTCTGCGTCATGAGCTTGAGCACTTGCTCAGCAATCAAGAAATTCTCTCTGAGTTTGATGCGCTCTACGCCAAAGCGCGCTTTGCAATTGAGATCGGCGGAGTGATGCCTGAACTTTCCGAAGAAAAATCACTTCGTCTCATTGAGGCATACAACCCTTGGCTTTTGCTGACGCATAGGAAACTGGGTAAGCCTGTCGTGCCGCTGTCGCTTACTTTGGACGCTAATACGCGCACGCTTGTTATCACTGGTCCAAATGCAGGCGGCAAATCCGTTGCCATGAAAACTGTCGGGCTGCTTGCTTACATGCTACAGTTTGGTTTTCTCCTGCCGTGCAAAGAAGGTTCGCGTCTTACGCTCTTCGACCGCATCTTTGTGGAAATCGGCGATGAGCAGTCGATTGAAAATGACCTCTCTACATTCAGCTCACATCTAAAAAATTTGAAAGAGATTTTGGAGAACGCCACAAGTGACAGCCTTGTCTTAATTGACGAAATCTGCTCGGGCACTGACCCTGAAGAAGGCGCCGCAATTGCCACAGCTGTGTTGGAGAGCCTCATTACGCGCAAGGCGCTCACAATCGTTACCACACATCAAGGTATGCTAAAAGCATATGCGCATCGTCGTGAAGGGGCTGTAAATGGCTCCATGCAATTCGATGCGGCTGAGCTTCGCCCCACCTATCAGTTTCAGATGGGCGTGCCGGGCAGCAGCTTTGCTTTGGAAATGGCTCGGCGAATGGGCTTTGCACCGCACATCTTGGACAATGCAGAGCGCTTTATGGGCGAAAACAAACATGCGCTTGAAGACCTTATTGCCAAATTGAGCTTCGAGCTGCAAGCTGTGCAAGCCGAGCGCACTGCTTTACTGCGCGAGCAAACCGAGCTAAAACGCCTAACTGAATCATACCAGCAAAAACTTCGTGCACTTGAGCAGGAGAGAAAAGAGCTGCGTCGTCAAAGTTTGCAAGAAGCCAAGCGCTTACTAGCGCAAGCCAACAGCATTATTGAGAAAGCTGTCAAGGATATCAGACAAACTCAAGCTGATAGCGATACGGTCAAACAAGCCCGCAAAGAGCTCGAGAAGTTCCGCAAAGAGCTGGCAGCCGAAGAAGCTGTGACCCTTCCTAATCAGCCCTCGAGTGATACGCCAGATGCTACCTTGCGTGTGGGCGATAAGGTGAAGTTGCTCGACACCAATGCAGTAGGTGAGGTACTAGAACTTGACGGTGAAGACGCTGTCGTTGGCTTCGGCAACTTTCGAATGAAAACACAAGTGCGCAACCTGCAAAAGCTCTCAAACAAGGAAGCTCGTGAAGCTGAGCGGAAGGAGCAAAAAGTCAACTCTGCGCCACATCTGGATATCAAAGAGGTGCCCACACGCTTGGATTTGCGCGGCTTGATGGGCGATGAAGCGATTCTCCGTGTTGAAAAATTTCTCGATGAATCTATCTCGCACGGTTTGCACAAGGTTGATCTTATTCACGGCAAAGGCACAGGTGCACTTCGCAAACGTATTATGGAATACTTGAAGAACGATAAGCGCGTAAAGTCGTTTCGTTTAGGCAATTGGGACGAAGGCGGGGCTGGCGTTACAATTGTGGAAATGTAGATTCGTACTGCTTCACCGAAACAGTGCTTTGATGCTGCCCCATGTGCGCCGCGTGGTCGAGGTCTGATAGACTAGTGAAGTTTGCATTTCGTCAGTGCGTGTAGTGCCTACAATGCGCAAGATGTAGGTGTAGCGCGTTGAAGCCAGCACAGCCGGCACAGGCGCTGTCGACGCCGCTGGAGCTACGCGAGCTACATTTACATCTGCTACTTCGTAGCTGCTACCCGGCCCTGTTGGCTGCACCGTTGCAATCAGCAGCAGCGAAGGATCGTTGTCAGTGCGGCGATAGACCTCGTAGCGCAGCAGATTGACTTCTACCGATGCTGACCAGCGCACATAGATGCGGTCAATGGCTGGTACTGCTACAAACCGTGTAATAGCTGTATTGGCTAAGGCAATCCCTGAGACAAGCAGCAGGACAGAGTAGAGCGCAGTAATTTTTTTCATAGACATCGCGCATGGAGCGCTAAGTTACGAAGCAGGCAAGCAGTAAGCAAGCACCTTTGATGGCAGTCTCACTTGCTCCTTTTGCCTCTGCTTGTGGGAATGGCGTCCTCTTTTGCCTATATGTGCGCCAGGCTATTCTGCAGCTTCGGGTTCAACTTCCAGCTGCAATTTTGCAATCACGTCAGAGTAGAGCTTCAGAGATGCTTCGTGCTTACCGATTTGCTTAATAGGTGGGTCAATAGTGATCTGTTTGCGGTCAATCTCAAAGCCTTTCGCCTTCAGGGCATCTGCAACCATTTGTGTCGTTACTGTGCCATACAGCCGCCCCCCTTCGCCTGCTTTGGCTTTGATATGCAATGTAAGGCGCTCGAGTGTTGCTGCAAGGTCACGTGCAGCTTTACGCTCACGTTCAATCTTAAACGCCTTTTGCTTTTTTTCTTCTTCCAGTGCTCTCAGCATTCCTTCGGTGGCACGCACGGCAAGCCCACGCGGGATAAGAAAGTTCCGAGCGTAGCCATCCTTGACCTTGACGACTTGACCAGCTTCACCCAGCTTCTCTACATCTTTCCTCAGAATAACCTGCATTGCCACGCTCCTTTACTTAATTTGGTCTGAGACAAATGGAATGATAGCTAAGTGGCGCGCCCACTTGATAGACTTGGTCAGTAGGCGCTGCTCTTTTGCAGAAAGTCCTGTAATGCGGCGAGGAATGATTTTACCCTGCTCGTTGATAAAGCGCCGCAGTTTGCGCTCATCACGGTAGTCGAAGAAAACAACCTGATTTTTAGCTGCGGCTGCAGCATTGCGGCTGCGCAGCGCTGAGATGCGCTGCGCAGGACGCACAACACTGGAACTCTTGGCTGCCATTGTTTTTTCTTCCAGTCTTAGCGGTTGTTATCGACGGTCACTTCACCGTCTCCATTGAGATACTTGTATTCGTAGAGATCTTTGCTACTGACCTGTGAGTCGTCGCTATACTCCTCGACAACGCCAGAATCCTCATCGTTGCGGCGACGCTTGTTGAGGAATTGAATTCGCCGTGCCTTGATTTCAACGACAGTGCGGGTGGTGTTGTCCTGCAGTTTCCAAGTGCGGCTTTGAAGCTCTCCATCGACGAGCACAGCACTGCTCTTGTGCAAGTTATCACGGCACGATTCAGCTAGCTTATTCCAAGCAACCACACCGACGTAGCATACATCTTCTTGCCACTGGTTATTGCTGTCGCGAAATCTACGATTGCATGCAATCGTAAAGTTTACTACAGGCGTACCCGTTGTCGTTTGCCTAAAAATCGGGTCTTTGGTGAGGTTGCCTGCAATAACCACGCTATTGATTTCTGGCATTTTCAGGTCTGCCATTGCTCTCCTCCAATGAGTTGGTTTTATTACAAGACAAATACAAACATAGAAGTAAAAAAGAACCCTTCATGCCTGCGCGGTTTCAGGCTTCGGCTCTGCGGCAGGTTGTGCCGTGCCGTATTTGCTGACGCGCTCGCGAATCTCTAAGAGCGGCTTGTCGAGAGTAATTGTGAGGAAACGAATTATCTGCTCATTGAGCCGATACTGACGGTCAAGTTCCGCAAGCGCAGTTGGGGGAGCTTGGAACTCAATATGCACATAATATCCAACTGTATGCTTCTGAATCTTGTATGCTAACTTCTTGCGTCCGTTGTCCAACACATTTTTTATCTCTCCACCTAATGAGACAATCAGATGCTTGACTTTCTCTATTGCTGCCTGAATGGTTTCATCATCTAAGTTTCCATCAAAAACGACCGATGTCTCGTAGAGCTTTACCTTTCCTGCCATACTTGTTTTTTCTGATAAGACAACCTTTCTAAATCAGTTGTGTTAAGAAATCGTTGATTGTAAAAGTTGGACTGCAAAAATAATTGTTGCTCACAATTTTCCAAAGATTTTCTGCAGATTTTTTGCCGTCAAGTGCTGAGCTGAGATGCCGCTTTGCCTTAACCAGTGGTCTTACCTTTGATGCTTCGTCGGTTGCTGCTTATACTTACTTGCGCTTAGTGCGTCTATGCTTCACCAATTACATAGCACATCAGCCCAGTGCAATGAAACTCTTTGTGTATGGCACGCTGCGCCGTGGCTTAGAACGACACTGGCTATTGCAGAACAGTTCTTACTTAGGTGATGGCACTATTCGAGCCAGACTCTATGATTTGGGCGACTATCCAGGTATCAAAAAGGGGAATGGTACGGTCTATGGTGAACTTTACGAGGTCGATGCGCCTACGCTTGCCCGCCTTGATGAGGAAGAAGACTATATGCCAAGCTGCGAGTCACAGTCGCTTTACCTTCGGCGGTGGGTTACTGTGCGAGATAGAAACGGCAAACGCCAGCGTGCCTTTGCTTATTTCTACAACGGCACAGTCTGCGAGTCCCGCCGTATTGTGCACGGCGATTACTGCCGCTACCGACACGAGAAGATGCTTTCCAGTCAATCTTGAAGATGCCGATACAGGTTTGCCATCTCGATTGCTGCGGCTGCTGCTTCCCAACCTTTGTTACCTGCTTTAGTGCCAGCGCGCTCAATAGCCTGCTCAATTGTGTCCGTTGTAAGTACTCCAAATGTAACTGGTATGCCCGCATCAATCGCTGCTTGTGCAATGCCTTTAGTGGTTTCGGCAGCAATGAGTTCGAAATGCGGTGTTGCGCCGCGAATTAGCACACCGATTGCAATCACCGCATCATATTGCTTGGCGAGTGCGACCTTCCTTACCACCATCGGCAGTTCAAAAGATCCTGGGCAGCGATACAGTGAAATGTGGTTAGGGTCTCCTCCGTGTCGCACAATGCAATCCACTGCGCCTTCCACTAAGCGCGAGCCAATAAAGTCATTCCAGCGCGACGCAACAATTGCAAATCGAAGCCCTTGCGCAGAAAGGTGCCCTTCAATCGTGTTCATCTGGCTGTGTCGGTGTAGCCAAAGTTTTCTTCTACAAGCTGAATGATAATGTGCGCAATGGCGATGTGGCTTTCTTGGATTCTGTCTGCGGCGCCCTGATGCGGCACGACGACTTCAATATCTGCTAACCCCTTCATCTTGCCACCCGTATTGCCGAGCAGAGCCAGTGTGCTTAGGCTGTGCTCTTTGGCATATTTGATTGCACGAATGACGCTCTCTGAGTTGCCGCTTGTCGAAATGCCCAAGAGCACATCGCCGGGTTTGCCCCATGCTTCCACAAGGCGTGCAAAGACATTATCGTAGCCAAGGTCATTGGCCCCACCAGTCAGCGCCGAGCTATCGGTGGTAAGCGCAATTGCTGGCATAGCTGGACGATTAACGGTGCTGCGGTAGCGAATGGTAAATTCTGTTGCGATGTGTTGTGCGTCAGCGGCACTGCCACCGTTGCCACATATCAAAAGCTTGTTGCCTCGCTTGAAGGCTTCAGTAATACACTCTGCCATTCGGAAAATCTCTTCGGCATTTTCTCGTGCCAAGCGGCGCTTTAGCTCCGCACTGTATTCAAGCGTTTCGCGAATGTAGGCAAGCTGCAAAGTTTTGCGGTCTAAGACTGTATCCAGCATAGTCATCACGCAATTGAGGTGAATTGAGCCTAAACTTGTTCTAAGGCCTGTGCAAAGTCACGCAGAAGGTCGTCGGCGTGCTCCAGACCTACTGAGACGCGAACCAGTCCTGAGGGAATGCCTGCAGCGACCAGCTGTTCGGGCGTATACTGTGCGCTCCACATACTTGCTGGGTGCACCACTAACGACTCTACGCCTCCCAAACTTACAGCATTCGTTGCAAGTTTCATCGCTCCAATTACCGCTTGTGCCTTTCGAAACCTTTCCTGTTCTGAGCGACCTCTCAGCTCAAAGCTGAGCATCGCCGTAAAGCCCTGCATTTGCTTGCACGCCAGAGCATGCTGCGGATGTGAGGGCAATGATGGATGATAGACGCATGCAACTTTCGGGTGCGAATGCAGATACGCAGCGAGCTTGGCAGCGGTCTCGTTAGCTTGGCGAACACGTAGCGAGAGGGTGCGCAAGCCTCGCAGCAACAGCCACGCATCAAATGCAGAGAGTGCACAGCCCAGTATGACAGTCTTCTTCCAGACTGCTTCTATGAAGGCTTTACTGCCACATACCACCCCTGCTGTCAGGTCGGAGTGTCCGCCTAAAAATTTTGTAGCGCTATGCACCACTGCATCAATGCCCCATTGCAAAGGCTGCTGCACCAGCGGCGTTGCAAATGTATTGTCGCACAGCGTAAAAATGCCTTTTGATTTTGCGATCGTAGCTACTGCCTGCAAATCCGTTAGTTTCATTAGCGGATTCGCAGGTGTTTCTACATAGAGAAGTTGCGTATTTGGACGAATAGCTTGTTCAAATGCTTGTGCATCTGTCTGTTCCACAAAGGTGGTCTCAATACCCAGTGCTGGCAATACATCACGAAAAAGCGTCAGGGTGCCTGCGTAGAGAGAGGTTTGCGAGACAATATGCCCACCTGCTTTGACAACCGCCAGAACTGCGGAGGAGATTGCTCCCATTCCAGATGCTGTCAGCACAGCTGCTTCTGCCCCTTCCAGTTGGGCTAAAATTTCTTGCACCTGTGCGCTGGTCGGGTTACCGTAGCGTGAGTAAAATTCTTTTGGGTTCGGCGAGCGTGCCAGTTCTGCAAAAGCATCGGCATCGTCAGGCGCTTTGTAAGTCGAAGTCTGCCAAATTGGTGGCACGACTGCACGGGTCGTATTGTGCCACTCGCCACCGTGAATGAGCAGCGTTTCAATGTGCCAATTGCGTACGTTCATAGAGTGGAATGAATCAGGTGGCGCACTGCACTCCTGTTAGCTTTTTATGCACTTGTTTTACAGCTTGCCAAAGAGCTGACGCATCTTTAGCACCCAAACCATATAGATAGCCTCAAAGATAATTTTGCGCGACATTTTGGACTTACCGACGGTGCGGTCTGTAAAGACAATCGGAATTTCTTTAATCCTGAAGCCTTTTGCCCATGCCTTAAAGTTCATCTCTATCTGGAAGGAATACCCACCTGAGTGAATTTCATCAAGGTTCAGCGACTCCAGCACGCAGCGTCGAAAACACTTAAAGCCGCCTGTCGGGTCCTGCACTGGCATTCCTGTAATAATGCGAGTGTAGAGGCTTGCGCCTTTTGAGAGAATCAGTCGAGAGAGCGGCCAGTTGACCACATTGGCCACATCGCCCAAATAGCGTGAGCCAATGACGAGGTCTGCATCTTTAATAGCCACCAAAAAGTGCGGGATCATAAAGGGGTCGTGTGAAAGGTCTGCGTCCATTTCCATGATGAAGTCATAGCCACGCTCGAGAGCAAACTTGAAACCCCGCACATATGCTGTGCCCAGACCGAGCTTACCTTCGCGCTGAATAAGATGCAAACGCTTATAGCTCTTTTGAAGTGAGCGCACCACCTCTGCGGTGCCATCAGGCGAATTGTCGTCGACAACCAGCATTTCTAAGTCAGGCACTTCCAAACCCATCACACGGCGAACCAAGAGCGAAATGTTTTCAGCTTCATTGTAGGTCGGCACAATTACTAAGGTTCGTCCGACAGCAAGGTCTTGCACAGGTGGCAATGTCAGCGGCAGACCAGCTAATTGCTCTACAGCGGCGTTTGTTACTTTTATCATCTCCTTGTCATAGATGTTTTGTGGCGACGAAGGCGCAATCAAAAAGAAATGTTTGAATATAGTGTGAAAGTTGTAATGTAACCAAGTCGCTTGCTCACTGATTCTGCCATTTTTCTCCTTCGTGGGTCGACGCTCTTTTCTTAGAGAGTAAAAAGTATCCTCCCCAATTCGTCTTTTCCTGACAGAGAACGGCGTGAGTGTCGTTTCCACATCGTTCTTACTGTTTTGCTCTGGTTTATGTATCTTAGGCGCACTTCTTTCAACAAAGCAACTAAAACAACCAGTTGGAGCTATGAGACTTGCGCTTCCTATCGGTATCATTTGCATTTTTCTCTTTGCATCATGCGGTGGCAACCCCCAATCAGGTAGCTCAGGCGGTGCAGCAGCGACGGCTACGCAAGTCTACAGGTGGAAACTGGTCACATCGTGGGCGCCTAAGTTTCCCGTGCTGGGTGAAGGCGCAGAACGACTGGCTCAGTATATCGATAGCGCCTCTAACGGTCGCCTTAAAATTCAAGTCTATGGTGCAGGAGAGTTGGTGCCCGGCTTAGAAGTCTTCAATGCAGTCAGTCAAGGCACAGCCGAGATGGGACACAGTGCGGCATATTATTGGGTTGGCAAAGTGCCAGCTGCACCACTCTTTGCGTCTATCCCCTTCGGTCTCAATGCACAGCAGTTTAATGCATGGTACTACTGGGGCGGCGGCAAAGAACTCTGGGAGGAAGCATATGCGCCGCACGGGGTCATACCGTTTCTCTGTGGCAATACAGGGGTGCAAATGGCTGGCTGGTTCAATAAAGAAATTAAGTCTGTAGCTGACCTCAAGGGGCTTAAAATGCGCATTCCCGGTTGGGGTGGCAAAGTTATTGCCAAAGCTGGCGGCTCATCAGTTACTTTGGCAGCGAATGAAATCTACACCAGCTTAGAACGTGGCGTAGTTGATGCTGCAGAGTGGATCGGCCCCTATCACGATTACAAGCTGGGGCTTCACAAAGCCGCAAAGTATTACTATTATCCCGGCTGGCATGAACCTGGCACAGCCTTCGAGCTAATTGTCAACAAAAAAGCGTTTGATGCCTTGCCCGCCGACCTTAAGCAAATTATTCGTGATGCTGCAGCTCACAGCAACATCAGCATTCTCTCTGAATTTGAAGCGAAGAATAATCTTTACCTGCAAAAACTTATCAGTGAAGAAAAGGTGCAACTGAGAGAGTTGCCAAAAGAGGTGTTGCAGGAGCTTAAGCGCTTAGCCAAAGAAGTTGCCGAAGAAGAGACTGCCAAAGATCCGCTGGCAAAGCGCGCCTACGAAAGTATGATGGCATTCAAGAAAAACATCTTGGAGTGGAACAAAAAATCTGAAGATGCTATTCGTCCATACTTAGACTTGCCATAACGGTTCTTCCACTGCATACTTTACAGCCAACGCGTTTTCACCAAAACAGTGATGAAGGCTTACATCCGATTCGTTAGCGCAATCAATGACGCAATTGGCAAAGCCGCAGCACTTCTCAACCTTGCTATCGTGGCACTGGTCTCCATTGATGTAGTGGTGCGGTATTTCTTCAAGCAAACCAGTGCCTTTTTCTATGAAATGGAGTGGCATCTTTTCTCCTTGCTTTTTCTTCTCTCGGCAGGTTGGACGCTGCGCCACGATCGACATGTGCGGGTTGATATTTTCTACGCAAAACTTTCAGACCAGCGAAAGGCACTTGTTAATCTTCTTGGCACACTCATTTTCCTTTTGCCTTTCTGCATCGTGATTATTGCGACTGGCGTGCCCTACACCCTCAATGCCTTCGTCTCGAATGAAGCGTCTCCTGACTCAGGGGGCCTGCCATTTCGCTGGATTATTAAATCGTCTATCGTCGTTGGAACGGGTTTGCTTTTATTGCAAGGCATTGGGCTGCTCTTGGAAAGCCTCTCTATGCTGAGACAAACAAAGGAGAATTCTAACTAATGTCAAGCGAGCTACTCACACTGCTACTGTTTCTCCTGCTTTTTGCGGGTCTGCTTTTGGGTTTTCCTGTTGCTTTTACGCTGGGCGGGCTATCGGTGATATTCGGGCTGTTTGCATTTGGCTTTGACTTTTTCAACCTCCTGCCGCTGCGGATTTACGGGATTATGAACAACTATGTGCTCATTGCCGTGCCACTTTTCGTCTTTATGGGCAGTATGCTGGAAAAATCTGGCATTGCAGAGCGACTGCTCGACACGATGGCGCTTATAATGGGTCGACTACGCGGCGGCTTGGCGCTGTCGGTGGTGATTGTTGGCGCAATGTTGGGCGCAACCACAGGGGTTGTCGGCGCAACGGTTACGACAATGGGGCTACTTAGTCTGCCAACCATGCTCAGGCGAGGATTCAGCAAGAGCTTGGCTACTGGCACAATTGCTGCAGCTGGCACACTGGGACAGTTGGTGCCACCCAGCGTGGTCATGGTCTTGCTTGGGAGCGTGATGAATGTCTCTGTTGGCGACCTTTTTGCAGCTGCCTTGATTCCAAGCGGGTTGCTGGTCGGCGGGTATCTGCTGTACATTATCTTTCTTGCCTATCTCAGGCCCCAAGAAGCACCCTCGGTTGATGCCGCAGAACTTAAAGAGTTTTGGAGTGAGGGTATTGTGCGGCGCATTGTGCGTGCGCTTGTGCTGCCTTTTCTTTTGGTATTAGCGGTGCTTGGCTCAATCTATGCAGGGATTGCGACCCCGACTGAAGCAGCAGCCGTTGGCGCAGCCGTCTCTATGGTGCTTACCGCAATTGAAGGCAAACTCAATTGGCAAGTCGTGTTGGAAACTTGCAAGCAGACCACTTTTTTGACCTCAATGGTCTTCATCATCTTGGTCGGTGCCACTGCATTTGGGCTTGTGTTTCGCGGCATCGGAGGTGATTCAGTGATGGTCAGCCTCATTGAAAGGTCAAACCTTAGCCCAATGCTCTTCCTTGCCCTTGTGTTAGCGGGAATCTTTCTGGCTGGCTGCTTCATTGACTTTATTGAAATCATCTTCATTTTCGTGCCTGTCATCACACCGCTGCTGGTCAAGTATGAAATGAACCTTGTTTGGGTTGCCATTCTCATCACGGTGATGCTGCAGACATCGTTCCTGACACCCCCGTTTGGCTTTACGCTCTTCTACCTTAAAGGCGTAGCGCCAGCCAGTGTGCAAACTGCCGATATCTATCGCGGCGTTGTGCCTTTCATCATTATTCAAATCATCGTAGTCGCTGTGATTCTTGCTGTGCCAGAGCTGGGCTCATTTGTGCCCAAATCTACGCGGGCTGCTCTGCCTTGATACCTACCGCTCCAGAGAAACTGAGTGGGTTTCTGCTTGCAAATTGAGCTTACAGGCTGCCTCCTTTGCTGCACGCTGTTCTGCTTCTTTCTTGCTTTTACCTGTGCCTTGTCCCAAAATCTCCTCACCGAGTTTAACTGCTACGGTGAAAGTCTTGTTGTGTGAAGGACCATCTTCACTCATCACGACATAGACTGGCAACGGCAGCCGCTGTGCTTGCGCATACTCCAAAAGCACGCTTTTGTAGTTCTGCTCTTTGCGAAGCAGTTCGTCAAAGTTGGTTTTGTCAAGAATGTGAGTGCGCAAGAAGGCTTGTGCCCGCTCATAGCCTCCGTCAAGGTATATTGCTCCAATCAGGGCTTCAAAGGCATCGGATAGTGCCGTGTCGCTCTCCCGAACCTTCATCATTTCAGCCGATTCGCTGATAATTAGCAGAGCACCTAAAGAGAGGGCACGCGCATAGCTTGCCAGCGTTTTGGCATTTACGACCAGCGAGCGCAGCTTGGTGAGCTTCCCCTCGTCGAGGTCTGGGTAAGCATTGTAGAGGTATTCTGCTGCCACTAAATCGAGCACCGCATCACCCAAAAACTCCAGCCGCTCATTAGACACAAAGGTTGTGCGGTCTGAAAAGTCAATTGCGGAGCGGTGTGTCAGTGCTACCTTAAACAAATTGAGATTTTTAATCGGATACTGCGTGAGGGCTTCAAGGCGAGGGCGCAGTGCAGCTAATTCTGGGTCATCGGTTGGAGTGGAAGCAGCGGGTGGAGCAGGTGGCTTATGCGCAAAAAGCTTTTCGAGAAATTTCCATCGCCACATCGTGCACCAGAGCGGTTTTTTGGTTCACATCAATTTTCTCTCCTTTGCTGACAAAAGGCGGCGTGTAAGCCAAACTGATAGAAAACTGCAGGAAAATACTACTTTCCTGTGAATTTCTTAAAGATGACCGTGCAGTTATGACCACCGAATCCAAAGCCGTTGTTGAGCACGTAGTTAATCTCACGTGGTTTCGGTTTGTTTGGCGTTACATCGACATCGACAGCTGGGTCTAAGTTGAAAATATTGATGGTAGGTGGCACGCACTGGTGCTGCAGTGCCAAGATGCATGCCACTGACTCTACGGCGCCAGCTGCACCCAAGAGATGGCCAATCATTGATTTGGTAGAGCTAATGCTCACACCACGGATATCCTCGCCGAAGAGTTTTTTTATAGCTAAAAGTTCAGCTACATCACCCAGTGGCGTGGAAGTGCCGTGCGTGTTGATGTATTCAATCTGCGCTGGTTGGATACCCGCATCTTCCAGTGCACGCTGCATTGAGAGCATTGCGCCTGTGCCCTCAGGATGTGGTGCGGTAAGATGATACGCATCGGCACTCATTCCAACACCTGCCAGCTCGGCGTAGATGTGTGCTCCACGCTTCTCTGCCAGCTCCCAAGCCTCCAAGACTAATGCCGCTGCCCCCTCACCCATTACAAATCCATCACGATCTCGGTCATATGGACGCGACGCATGTTCAGGGTCGTCGTTGCGGGTCGAGAGTGCTCGTGCTGCGTTAAAGCCTGCAACAGCTAATGGTGTGATGACGGCTTCAGCACCACCACAAATCATCATATCCGCATAGCCCATTTGAATGAGCATATAGGCATCTATGATGGCATTGAGCGAGGTTGCGCATGCCGAGACCGTCGCATAGTTTGGGCCTTGTAGCTTATGCCGAATGGAGATATGCCCTGCCGCAATGTCGGGAATCATCATCGGGATGAAGAATGGACTAATGCGGCTGGCCCCCCCTTGAAGAAAGGTGCGAAACTGCTGGTCGTAGGTAATCATACCGCCGATACCAGTGCCGAATACTACCCCTACGCGTGTGCGGTCAATGTTTAAGCTCTCGAATCGGATGTCAGCCAGCGCCATCTCTGCTGCAGAGACCCCCATTTGGCAATAGCGATCCATTCTTAGCACGGTCTTGCGGTCAAGGTATGTGTGTGGGTCAAAACCCTTGACTTCGCAAGCAAATTTGGTCTCAGTCTGAGACGCATCATACTGCGTGATAGGGCCGGCGCCACTTTTACCAGCCATCATTGCGTCCCAGAATTCCTGCAGGCCGATTCCAATAGGCGTAATGACACCGATACCCGTAACTGCAATTCGTCGGCGGTTGGGTTTCATACTGAGTTAAAGTTTAGCCCAACTTTGCACTGAGTGAGAAGATTGCTCTGCCAAAGTTGGGCTGGTATGACGTGAATTTTTTTGATGTGTCAGCCGTTCCGCTACTTTTTCTTCTGCATAATGTAGTCAATCGCATTCTTGACAGTCGAGATATTCTGGGCATCTTCGTCTGGAATCTGAATGCCGAATTGGTTTTCAAACTCCATAACCAGCTCGACATTATCCAGCGAGTCGGCGCCCAGGTCGTCTGTAAACTTAGCATCGTCTCGAATCTGGTCACGGCTGACGCCCATTTTTGACACGATGATGTTATAGACTTTCTCTCTTACTTCATCGACGGTCATTTGTGCCTCCGAAAAAAGGGTTGATTGAGAAAATTGATGAACAGTTTTTGAAAAACGCTCTTTTGTCGCAAAATAAACGGGGCGAATATACAACTCGACCGCGCCTCTGACAAACTCACATTGCCAGTCCTCCATCGACACGCAGCGTCTCCCCAGTAATGTAACTTGCTAGTGGGCTGCAGAGAAACAGCACCACATCGGCTACTTCTTTTGCAGACCCTGTGCGCTTCATTGGAATTGCCGCCTCCATGCTTTTGCGCTGCTCTTCAGAGAGTGCACCTGTCATTTCAGTGTCAATGAATCCGGGCGCTACGGCATTTACCAACACATTACGCGATGCAATTTCCTTAGCGACCGCTTTCGTAAAGCCGATAATTCCTGCCTTCGATGCAGCATAATTGGCTTGTCCTGCATTGCCCGTTAGCCCCACAACCGATGTGATGCTCACAATGCGCCCACTGCGTTGCGCTAGCATGGGTCTGAGAGCAGCCTTTGTGTAGTTAAAGACGCTTTTAAGGTTACTTGCAATCACCTCGTCCCATTGTGTCTCGCTCATTCGCATCAGGAGCGTATCTCGTGTGATACCTGCATTATTGACCAGAATATGCAAGCCGCCTAAGGTTTGCTGGGTTTGCAAGACTGCCTCCTCTGCCGCTTGATAACTTTCTGCACTGGCTTGAATTGCAAGGGCTGGGCGCCCCATCTCCATCAGTTCAGCCTTGAGCGATTCGGCTTTATCGACCGACGACTTGTAGGTAAAAGCGATAGCTGCGCCTGCCTCAGCAAGGCGCAGGCAAATTGCCCTGCCGATACCGCGTGTGCCGCCCGTAACCAGTGCAACTTGCCCGCTTAGTGAAATTTCCATTGCCCGAAGTGTTATGCCGCTCGCTCCACACCAGAGAGCTCGCAGAGCTTTTCAACATCTTGCAGCGTGTCAATACCATAGACACTCACTGCGGGTTCAATGCGTTTAATTAGACCTTGCAAGACACGCTGCGGTCCGACCTCAATAAACTCGGTTACGCCGTGTGCAATCATCTCCTTGATTGATTGCTCCCAGAGCACAGAGTTGGTCAGCTGTCGAATGAGCTTTTCGCGAATTTCGTCAGCATTTGTGGTTAGCGTGGCATCGACATTCATACAAACCGGAATGCGTGCATCACGAATTTCTACCTCGTTCAGGGCGCGCGCCAATTCCTCTTTGGCTGGCTTCATTAGCGGCGAGTGAAATGCACCTGACACGCTTAGTTCTTTGGCTAATTTCGCACCGCTGGCTTTGGCAATTTGGATAGCCGCTTTGATCGCTGGCACCTCACCCGAAAGCACAACCTGACCGGGCGAATTAAAATTGGCTGCTTGAATGATACCGTGTGCCGAGGCTTGTTCTAGCACCGTCAGTAACTTCTTTTCTGGAAGCCCGATGACTGCTGCCATTGTCCCGGGTATGCGTTCCCCTGCTTGTTGCATCAGTTCACCGCGCTTTGCCACCAAGCGTAGCGCATCTTCAAATGACAGGGCTCCGGCATAGCAAAGTGCCGTGTATTCCCCGAGGCTATGTCCAGCTGTCATTGCAACATCGTAGCCTTCAAGAAACCGAAAGAGCAGATAGCTGTGGAGAAAGATGGCGGGTTGCGTGTGGCGGGTTTGGCGGAGCAAACTTTCATCGCCATCGAACATAATGTCTGTGAGGGAATAGCCGAGTATCTGATTGGCTTCTTCAGCCAGCTCGGCGCACTCTGGATAGCGCTCACAGAGTGACTTTGCCATGCCCACATACTGTGAGCCTTGTCCTGGAAAAACAAGAGCAGTCATCTTCATAATTTTATTTGTTTTTAGCTAGCAGCGCAAGAGAGGTTTTGTGTTTGTTTTGGTTTGAAAAACGCTGCCAGCAGTTAAACAAAATAAAATTCATAGTGCAGTGCTCCTGCGGCGCTAAGGTTAGCGGGCAATTGCCCCACGCCTGGTCATCGTTGAGCTTCCTAACCATTCGGGACAGTTTCATTCCGTCATCCAAAGAACAGCGGGGATTTTCAAAGAACACTCTGGGAAAAGACTTATAGCAGCAAGTTTAGCAAATTGTGCGCTAAATCACAACTGCCACCTGACATACACGCCTCCCCAAGTGTAACCCGCACCGTAGCTCACCAAAATGAGGTTCGCACCGTCTCTTAGCTTTTTCTGCTCGTCCAGCTCCGCAAGGCAGATGGGCAGTGTGCCTGCGGTTGTATTGCCGTATCGGTCAATGTTGACCATGACTTTTTCCATTCCGATTCCCATCCGCTCCGCCGTCGCTGTGATGATGCGTAAATTGGCTTGATGCGGCACAAGATAGTCCACGTCCTCGCTACCCAAGCGGTTACGCTGCATCATCTCGACGGCAACCTCTGCCATTCCAATTACTGCCGACTTGAAGACCGTTCTGCCATCCTGCACGACGTAGTGCATTTTCTTTGCCACTGTCTCGTGGGTTGGCGGGTTAAGGCTGCCGCCGCCAGGCATATAGAGGTGATCTTTGCCAGCGGTGCCATCGGCATAAAGCCTCGCATCCAAAATGCCGTAGCCATCTCTGGCTGGCTCAAGCAACACCCCCCCTGCACCATCGCCAAATAGAACGGCAGTGTTACGGTCGGTGTAATCCACGATTGATGACATTTTATCGCCGCCCAAGACCAAGACCTTTTTGTGCATACCCGTTTCAATAAACTGTGCACCCACCACAAGGGCATACAGGAAGCCTGAGCATGCAGCAGAGAGGTCGAACCCCCACGCTCGTTTTGCGCCAATCATATCCTGTACAAGGCAGGCAGTAGAAGGGAAGAACATATCAGGCGAAATTGTGGCCACTACAATCAAGTCTATTTCGGCTGCATCGAGCTGGCGCTTTCTCAAAATCTCCTTTGCGGTTTCGGCGCACATAAAGGCAGTTGCTTTGGTCTTGTCCCTTAGAATGCGCCGCTCACAAATACCCGTCCGTGTGCGAATCCACTCGTCGCTGGTGTCGAGCATTTTCTCGAAATCGTGGTTTGTGAGCACATCGGGCGGCAAATACTTTGCCGTTGCAGTGATTGCAGCTTTCATAACCTCTGGCTGCCAGTGTGCGTCTTACTGAGCGGCTTGTTCGTTCTTTTTGAAGAGAATGCGCCCGCGATAGTAACCGCAGTTGTAACAAGCGCGATGCATAATGGTAGTTGCACCGCAGTTTGGGCAAGTTATCATCGTCGCAGGTTTGGTGCGTGCATTAAACTGCGCTCGGCGCTTTGCCGTGCGCGAGCTTGACATTCTGCGTTTCGGGTTTGGCATAATTAGGTGGTTTTGCTCATTTCAACTTCAAAAGTTTCTACGAGTTAGAGCGTCTTAGCTTCTGACTTAGCTGGCTTAGTGCGCGCTGCCACTCGGTTTCCTCTGGCTCTGTCTTGGTGGTCGAATCACGAAACCATAGATGCTGGCAAGTTGGCTCGCAGACGTTTTTCATTGGCACGGCAAGCACCAGCGTGTCGCGCACATCATCAGTCAGGTCAATCTCAAAATCGTTCTTACCCAGCCAGCGCACTTCATCTTGCTCCAGCTCTTCTGCTACACGAGTTCCACTTTGGGTGTAGAAAATGCGATACATGCCAGTGATGCGCTTCTCAATCGCTGCAAGGCAACGGTCGCACTCAAACGTCGCAACTGTCTCCAGCTCAATTGCCACCGCCATCTCCGACAGCCCCTTTCGGAGCGTAACCCTCACCTCCACAGGGCGCGGAAACATCGTCTCACTTACCGCCACGCTTTGAAAATCTTTCGCCTGCAAGTGAAATCGATATTGATGCACCCCTTGCGTGAGATGAGACACTTTTATTTTCACCAGCGACTCGCCTTTGTGCATAGCCTTATGTGCGTGGCTTATCCAACAAAAAGAGCGGCAAATATAAGCGATGAAAGAGAGAAACGAAAATTGCACTCACCTCTGCATCGGCGAAAGCGGTTAGCACGCAGTAATTATAGAGCGCTTCACACTGGCTAGTCAGCTGAGGCTATCTTTAGCAAGCCTAATTTTTGGTGTATCTTTGAAAAATTTACCTTTTAATCTTTTCAAACACAGGCGAAAAAGTTGAATCCACAAGACACTCCAAGTTCATCTTTTGATGCGGGCGCAGGGGTTATTAATGTTCGAAAGTATAAACCCGAATTAGCAAGCAAGACCGTCAAAGTAGAACTGGAGAGCTTTCCTGACCACATTTTGCCGTCCCAACCCCCTCCGCATCGCTCACTAAACGAAGAAATTGGTGCAGCCATTGCAGAAATTTTAGCCATCGTCAAGGAGTCTGTTCAAGCGCGCACGGTCGCATTTTGTTGGGCTAACAAAGCAAAAAGGAAATTTGTCATCTCAGCGGTGCAGACAGACTCGGCAGATTTTACGCAAGAAAAGTCTCTGCCCTTTCGCAGCGATGCCGTCACGCAAGTTTTCATTGCACAAAAAGCGCAGCTTTACACCGAAATTAGTGCCGCTGATGAGCCAAACCTTATTACCTACTACATTGCCCCCAATGGCATCAAGGCGTTTATGGGCGTGCCGATTTTCTACCGCGATGAAATTCTTGCCGTGCTTTTTGCGGATAGCCTCGCCAAAGGAGCATTTGGACACGACGATGTGTGGCTGCTGAGTCGATTCGGCAAACTCTGTTCTGCCTTCATTGAGAAGTATGACCTGAAGTCTCTCTACATTGACACGATGCGTTTCGCCGAGGGTGCACAGGCTTTGATACATCGTCTATACAAAACGCTGGAGCTTGACGACATTATTCAGCATTTTTGCGACAGCCTTTCTCAAGCGATAGAGTTCGACCATCTAGTGCTGGCACTACTGAACCGGAAGGCAGAATTGGTCGTGCGAAAGGTTATCAGCAAAGGCGCCTACATTAGCGAAGGTAGCGTGATTGATCTTGAGCGTTCTGCCGTTGGACATGCGGTGATGAAAGGAGAATATGGTGCGATAGATGACCTTGCTCAGCTTGGGGACACACCCTGCTTTTTTGTTGGCGAAAACAAAAACCCTGCTACTTCGGGCAGTGCTTCAGCACCGCCCAGCGGCTCTATGCTCATTTTGCCGATTCGCTTGGGCGAGCTCACGGCTGGCGTTCTGACCATTGGGCATGAGCAACCTCGCTTTTTTGACACGGAAAGTTTCAAGAAGGCGCGCTTCTTCGTAGAGTCGCTAGCATTAGCCTTACACCGTCTTCTACTTGACGACCAGCGCCGCTCCACCATGCCACTTGACGAGGAGACAGGCACCCTTTCGCTCCGCACCTTTTACGCCCGGCTCAGCGCAGACATCAACCGCTGTTTGCGCCAGCAGCAGGAGCTTGTGTTGATTCTCATTGCATTCGATCAGCCCGAAGTGCTCCGACAGCGGCACGGTTCAACTGCGCTTTCAATGATGATGCGTCAGGCAGCACGGCTTATTGCCGCTAACACGCGCAGTTACGACCTTGTCGCACGCTTCGGGGAGTTAGGTTTTGCCGTTTGCTTAACTGGCATCTCTGAAATTCATGCACGTGGTTGGGCTGAGAAAATTCGAGAACAGGTTCTGAACTTTCCGTTTGAGACGGATAACAAATTGCGAACCATTCTTGCCACAGTTAGCATCGGTATTGCTCGTCTGCGCGAAAGCCAACCTGACTTAGAATCACTTGTTGAGAATGCAAAGAAAGCCTTAGAGCATGCCCAAGCATCGGGTGGTAATGTCGTGAAAATTTTTTAGCGTGGGGAATGAATTGACAGCAAATTGCGTTTTCAAGCGATGCTTTGCCAGAGTAAACCCCAGTTCAGCTTCTTTCGCTATAAGAAGCCAAAAAGAGGAGCGTCACTGAACTTTAACGCAACATAAAGACAGCGTAAAGCGATATGCGACAACTCAAAATTAGCCGACAGATTACAAATCGCGAGAGCGCCTCGCTAGACCGATATCTCCAAGAAATTGGAAAGTTCGAGCTTCTCACGGCACAAGATGAGATTGAGCTAACACGGAAAATCAAGCGTGGCGAGGGGAAGCCTGTGGACTCCAAGGAGTATAAGGAAGCTCGGCGCGCCTTAGAAAAGCTTATCAAGGCGAACTTGCGCTTTGTGGTGTCGGTTGCAAAGCAGTATCAAAATCAAGGTCTGTCGCTGGGCGACCTTATCAATGAAGGTAACCTCGGTCTCATCAAGGCTGCAAAGCGCTTCGATGAAACTCGTGGGTTCAAATTCATCTCATATGCGGTGTGGTGGATTCGTCAATCTATCCTGCAAGCCTTAGCCGAGCAGTCACGCATTGTACGCCTACCGCTGAACCGCGTAGGCACTCTCAACAAAATCGGCAAGGCATTTAGCCAGCTGGAGCAAGAATTTGAACGTGACCCCAGCACCGAAGAACTGGCGCAGATTCTGGATATGAATGCGGGCGAAATTACCGACACGCTGAAGATTGCTGGGCGACATATCTCGGTCGATGCACCGTTTGCACAGGGCGACGACAATCGCCTGCTCGACGTGCTGCAAAATGACTCGCATCGCCCTGACCACGCACTCATTCGGGAATCACTTTCTATTGAAGTGGAGCGCTCGCTTTCGGCACTCTCGCCTCGTGAAGCCGATGTTATTCGCTCCTACTTCGGTATCGGAATGGAGAACCCCCTGACGCTGGAAGAAATCGGCGAAAAGTTCAAGCTGACACGTGAGCGCGTGCGTCAAATCAAGGAAAAAGCCATTCGCCGTCTGCGCCATTCACCCTATGCAAATGTGCTGAAAGAGTATATCGGCGAGTAGCCTTGTCTCAATACATCAGAGGAGCCAGCAGCCCGCTGGCTCCTTTTTTACCTACTCTGCGCAAAAATAGGCTGCAAAAAATTTCCCGCTTCCGTATTTTTGAGAAAACCACCTTGTTTTTCGGCGCACAAAGAGGCTGAGTCAATTTCGGCTTTGCGCTGCCTAATTAAACACTTTGCGTGGTGTCCAAGCTCTATTCATCTTATCGCACGCTCCGTGAAAAGCTGCTGGCTGGAGCAACAAGCTGCAAGCAGGTTGTGCAGCAATATCTTGCGCAGATTGAACAGCAAGCGCATCTCAATGCTTTTATCTCGGTCTTCAAGGACCAAGCGCTTGAGCGAGCCAGAGCGCTGGATGAAAAACTCAGCTCTGGTGCCAGCGTCGGTAAGCTATTTGGTCTGCCTATTGCCATTAAGGACAACATCGCAGTTGCCAATGAACGGCTCACTTGCGCCTCCAAAATTCTCTCTAACTTTGTCAGCATTTACCATGCCACTGCCGTCGAGCGACTGCTTTCTGAGGATGCCATCATCTTAGGCAAGACCAACTTGGACGAGTTTGCGA
This sequence comes from Chloroherpetonaceae bacterium, assembly GCA_025056565.1. Taxonomy (NCBI): domain Bacteria; kingdom Pseudomonadati; phylum Chlorobiota; class Chlorobiia; order Chlorobiales; family Chloroherpetonaceae; species Chloroherpetonaceae bacterium. The sequence goes on from JANWWA010000013.1 coordinate 48,581, forward strand.
TGGGCAGCTCGAATGAAAACTCCTACTTTGGCGCCGCAAAAAACCCCATCAACCCTGAATATGTAACTGGCGGCAGTTCAGGTGGCTCTGCCGCAGCAGTTGCTGCAGAGTGCGCACTGGTTGCATTAGGTTCTGACACTGGCGGCTCTGTGCGTCAGCCCGCTTCGTTCTGCAACGTGGTGGGCATTAAGCCGACATATGGCAGGGTTTCGCGCTATGGCTTGGTTGCATTTGCTTCATCATTCGACCAGATTGGCGTTTTTTCAAGGACGGTGGAAGATGCCGCACTGGTCTTAGAGGTCATTGCAGGCGAAGACCCTAAAGATGCGACTTCTTCTAATCAGCCCGTGCCGCACTATGCTGGCGAGATGAAATTTGGTGATACCATTTCCCGAATTGCGGAATTGGCGCCTCGTGTGAAAGGCTTAGAGCTTAGGGGCTTAAAAATTGGTGTCCCTAAGGAGTTCTTTACAGATGCCTTAGACAAAGAAGTTGCGGGGATAATTAGAGCTGCCTTAGACAAACTGGTTGAGAAGGGTGCGACCTTAGTTGATATTTCATTGCCTTACTCGGAGTATGCGCTTGCAGCTTACTACATTCTTGCCACGGCTGAGGCTTCGTCGAATTTAGCGCGCTATGATGGCGCACGCTACGGATACCGCAGCGAAAATGCTAGTGATGTCAGCGAGATGTATGTGCGCTCCCGTAGTGAGGGCTTTGGCGTGGAAGTCAAGCGGCGTATTATGCTCGGCACATATGTGCTCTCTGCTGGATACTACGACGCTTACTACAAGAAAGCCCAGAAGGTGCGTCGCCTTATCCGAGAGGACTACCGCAACGCCTTCAAGGAAGTCGATGTGATTGTCTCGCCTACTTCGCCTTTTCCACCGTTCAAGCTGGGCGAAAAATTGAGCGACCCCTTGCAGATGTATTTAGCTGACATCTACACTGTGCCGATGAACTTAGCGGGCGTGCCCGCTATCAGTGTGCCTGCTGGTTTTACGGCACAGGGCTTGCCAGTCGGCATACAGTTTGTCGCAGATCTTTTTGCCGAAACCACCTTGTTTCAAGTGGCGCACGCATTGGAGACGCTTGCCTGAGCCTTCGGTGCCGTGCCCAATCAATTAAAAAACACCCAACCATGAGCATCTTAGTCAGCAGAGAAACCCGACTTGTGGTGCAAGGCATCACTGGTAATGAAGGCACTTTTCATGCCTCGCAAATGCTGGAGTATGGCAGACAGTTTGGGGTGGATTACCTCGTGGCTGGCGTTACGCCGGGCAAAGGTGGAATGATGTATGCGGGCAATGAAAAAGATCGATTCATTCGTGAAGTGCCTGTCTACAACACGGTGCGCGAGGCTGTTGCAGCGCAGAAGGTCAACACTTCTATCATCTATGTGCCTGCACCCTTTGCAGCTGATGCGATTATGGAAGCTGCTGAAGCGGGCATTGAGCTGATTGTGTGTATCACCGAAGGCATTCCCACTGCCGATATGATGAAAGCATATTGGTTTGTCAAGGAAAAAGGCGCCGTGTTAGTCGGCCCCAATTGCCCGGGCGTGATTACCCCAGAGGAAGCAAAGGTAGGTATTATGCCCGGTTTTATTTTCAAGAAAGGTCACATTGGCGTGATTTCTCGCAGCGGCACCCTTACTTACGAATCTGTCTCGCAACTGACGAAACTTGGTTTAGGGCAGTCGACTTGCATCGGCATTGGCGGCGACCCAATTATCGGGACGCGCTTTATTGATGCGGTTAAGATGTTTGCCAAAGATAGGGACACTGAAGCACTGGTCATTATTGGTGAAATTGGCGGCAATGCCGAAGAAGAAGCGGCTGCTTACATCAAGCGTCATTACAAAAAGCCTGTTGTCGGCTTCATTGCAGGACGCACTGCACCGCCCGGCAGACGAATGGGACACGCAGGCGCAATTGTCTCAGGTGGGAAAGGCACAGCTGCCGAAAAATTCGAGGCAATGAGAAAAGCTGGTATCCACATTGTGGAAAACCCTGCGGACATCGGTGAGACAATGCGCCATGTCTTGGGTCGCTAATTCCCACTCTCGAACAAGAAAAGGAGGCATCGCCCCCTTGTTCGTGCAAGTGCCTCTGGGGGTAAGGCACGTTGCGAACCAATGCCCCCTTTTCTTGGCTGCGAAGATAGAAACGCACCCTTAGCCTAGACCTAAGAAAAACCTAAGACAAAGCTAAGCAAGTGAGCGCGCTCTCTCGTTGCTGTGAAACTTCCTTACTCGGAACATCTTTTCAGAGCTTGGCGTTAGGGCAGCGTCCTGCGGGAAAAGGTCGTTGCATAATATGATGCTTCTTAAAATTTTCTGGCAAGTCAGTTTGCGCCACGCTCGGAACGAGTGGGGCAAGTTTCTGCTCTCTGTTTTTGGCATTGCTGTTGGCGTTGCAGTGTTTCTCTCCATTCGCCTCTCGAATCATTCCGCATATAAGTCATTTGAAAGCACAATCGATCAAGTCAATGGCAAAGCCAATGCGCAGGTGCAGTCCAAAAGTGGCACGGAATTTTCCCAGAGCGTTTTTCGGCAGATTATTGCGCTAAAAGACCGCCTGCCAGCTCTAAAAGCGGCTACGCCTGTTACGGAACAGACGACGCGCCCTAAGGGCATTAGCGAAACGCTCATTGTGCTGGGCATAGATATCTTCTCCGACCGTGCCTTCCGCACCTACGAAGACCTTGACGGCGCTGATAGCGATACCTTTCTTCGCTTTTTGCTCGAGCCGAATACGCTCATCGTCTCGCAGCAATTTGCTGCACGCAACCACCTAAAAAAGGGCGATACTCTTGAGCTTTTGGCAAATGGCGTGCTGAAGCCCGTGAAGATTATCGGCGTGTTCAAAACTGATAGACCCACGAGTGAAGTCGCAAACTCCTTCGCCGTGATGGATATTGAACAAGCGCAGCGTCTCTTTGGCAAGGAAGGCAAACTTGACAAGATTGACTTAATCATCAGCGAGGCTGAAAGCGCACGCCTCAAAGCCTACCTCTCAGAAGTCTTGCCGCCTGATGTGGAAGTAGTTTCAGCGAAAAATCGTGGTGAGCAAGTTGCCAAAATGCTGGCGGCTTTTGAAATGAACTTAGCTGCATTGGCATTCATCAGCCTGCTGGTGGCAATGTTTCTCATCTACAACACGATTACAACCAACGCAATTCGCCGCCGCCGTGAAATCGGTATTTTGCGTGCTTTGGGGCTTAGCGCATGGGAGGTCTTTTCGCTCTTCCTGCTGGAAGCAGCACTCATCGGCATTCTTGGCAGCGCAGTTGGGCTTGCACTTGGGATTGCGCTGGCTCACTATACCCTGCAAAGCATTGCTGAGACCATTTCGGCCCTTTACATCTATGTCGCCGCAACGGCTGTGCGCGTCGAACCGTCGCTGCTTCTTGCGGCATTCAGCGTCGGGGTGATGGCCTCTATTGTCTCTGCACTTTTTCCTGCGTGGGAAGTCTTCAAAGTGCACCCACGAGAGACCTTTCACATTCAAGCTTTTGAGCAGCGCACGACACTTAATCTCAAGCGCATTTTAGCCATCAGCCTCGTGCTTCTGATGATGGGCATTGTGCTTGCTCAGTTGCCGAGCGTAGGTGGCAAACCCATTTTTGGCTATGCATCGGCTATTTGTGCTATTCTCGGCTTTGCGCTGCTTTCACCAGAGTTTATTGCACTATCGCGCCCGTTCTTTGAGCGCATAGCGTATCGCATTTTCGGCATTGAAGGCAAGCTGGCTGCCAGTAACCTTGCCGACTCATTGAACCGTGCGGCTACTGCAGTGAGCGCATTGATGGTTGCAGTGGCGATGCTTATCGGGATTAGCGTGATGGTCGGCAGTTTTCGCCAAACAGTGATTTACTGGGTGGAGCAAACACTGAAAGCCGATGTGTTCATTGCGCCTGCTGAGCGATTTGGCGTTGGGGCTCAGGCTCCGATTTCACGGGAGGTTTTAGAATATGTGGCAGCGCTTCCTGAAACCAAAGCAGTTGACGCTTTCTCTTCCCGAGCGATTCGACTCAATGGCGAACCCACTGTGCTTTGTGCGCCAAACTTTGAGACCGTCCTGAAGTGCACGCAACTGCTTTTTCGCAAGGGCGACGGCAAAGCAATTTTGAAGGAAGTGGTTGAAAACGAGCATTCGCTTGTGGTTACAGAGGTCTTCTCCAACCGATTTGGATACAAGGAAGGCGACTCGCTTACGCTGGTTTCACCTACGGGAGTGCATAAGTTTCGCATCGCTGGTGTCTATTACGACTATGCGTCTGATAGGGGGCTAATTGCCTTGCATCGCCCGCATTTTGAAAAATTCTGGCGCGATGAAAAAATCAATAGCATCGGCGTCTACCTGCATAACCCCTCGCAGGCTGAGCGTATTGTGCAGCGCATTCGTGAAGCGTTTGCAGAGCGTGCGCCAATTTTGGTCTACTCCAACTCGGGTCTGCGCGCCCGTGTGCTAAATGTCTTTGACCAAACTTTCGCTATCACCTACGCCCTGCAATTTGTGGCCATGGCTGTAGCCGCAATGGGGGTGATTAGTGCGCTAACCGCTATCATTTTTGAGCGGCGGCGAGAAATCGGGGTTTTGCGTTCCATTGGTGCCAGCGCTGAGCAAGTGCGCAACATCACCTTGATAGAAGCCTTCCTGATGGGAATTTTGGCATCGGCGTTGGGAATTGCTTGTGGGTTTGTGCTGGCGCTGATTTTGATTTACGTCATCAACTTGCAATCGTTTGGCTGGACGATTCAAGTGCATTTGCCTACCAATACAATTCTTGCCGCTACGGCACTGGTTATATGCACCGCGCTGCTTTCGGGCTGGATTCCTGCGCGCTATGCTATGCGTCTTGCGATTGCTGAACAAGTGCGCTTCGAGTGAGACATTAGGAAGCCAAACAAGGCTTTAAGCTCTACGAAGAAGCCTTGCAAGAGGGCGGAAGCGACGGTGCCTTCTACAGCTGCTGCTGAGTAAAGCTCATAGCCTTTTGCTGTGAGCTGATAGACTTCTACTGTTGTGTTCTGCGCATCAGTTAGCCAGTATTCGGCAATGCCTGCGCGCTCATAAAGTTTGAGCTTGCTGGTGCGGTCGCGCACGGCGGTGGTCGGCAAGAGAATCTCTGCCACAAGGTCTGGCGCACCGACAATGCCATCATTGGTAATTAGCGAGCGCTTGGCATCGGAGAGAAAAAGCACATCGGGCTGCACCAAGTTGTAGTCATCAAGAAAGACATCAACGGGAGCGTAGAGCACGACTCCCAAGCCCTTCTCTCGCACAAACTGGTTAAGCGCACTAAAGAAGTTTGCAGAGACAATCTGGTGTTTTGGTGCTGGAGCTGCTTTTTTCACAATTTCTCCGTCAATCAGTTCGTAGTAAGTGGGGTCTTCGGGGAAGTCCATTTCCAGAAATTCTCGCCATGTAATGCGTTGCGTCAGTGTATCCATCGCTGTGAAAAGTTTTCTTCTCTGGCGTATCTTTTCATTGAAGATAGTGCTTTCAACAACATTTCCAACTTTTGCAGTATGCCGAAAATTATTCGTGATGAATCGACCACCAGCTCTTACTGGGCGGCTGTCAATACGCTGGGGGCTTTGCCTGATGTGCACATTATTGCGGACGCACCGATTGGCTGCTACAATCTTGTCGGCGTTGCCGTTATTGACTACACCGATGCGATTCCATATCTGCGGAATTTTACGCCCACCGACCTTACTGAAAAGGCTATCTCTACCAGCGGCACTGCCAGCATCACTAAAGAGACGATTGAAAAATTGCGTGGCACAGGCAAAACGCTGATTGTCATGTCCACTGCAGAAAGTGAAATGGTAGGCGCTGACCATACACAGATGCTCGCTGCACATTACCCTGACATCAAGTTTTTTCCCTCAAACTCTTTGCTCGAGGACGAGTGGCAAGGGCGAGACCGTGTGTTAGCGTGGTGCTTTGACAACTACGATGATGGCAAACCTGCCAGTGTAGAAAAAGGCACAGTTAGCATTATCGGTCCCACCTACGGGTGCTTCAACTCTCCGTCAGATTTAGCTGAAGTGAAGCGTCTGATTCAAGGCGCAGGCGGCACAGTAAAGAAAGTCTTCCCAATGGAATCGCGCCTTGCAGACATTTCTGAACTGAAGCATAGTGATGTGATTGTGGTCATGTATGAGGAATTTGGTAAAAGCCTTGCAGAGAAATTAAATCGCCCCATTCTTTACGCACCGTTTGGGCTGTATGCCACTGAGCAATTTATCCGTGATTTAGGCAAACTCTTGGGCACCTCTGACCAAGCTGAGCGCTTCATTAAGCAAGAAAAGCACACCACACTGAAACTGATTTGGGACTTGTGGCGCGGCCCACAGTCGGAGTGGTTTCCAACTGTGAATTTTGCTGTGTGTGCTGCTCGCACTTACGCCAAAGGCTTAAAGACTTTGCTGGCTGATGAATTAGGAATGACATGTGTCTTTGCCGAAGAGTCTGCCAAGGCGGATAACACTGAAATTCGAAGACGCCTGCACGAAGCACCACCGCAAATTATGTTCGGCAGAATTGTCGATAAGATGTATCTCGCCGAAGTGAATGCGAAGACATACTTCATTCAGTCAGCGTATCCGGGACCGTTCGTGCGGCGCGCATTAGGCACACCGTATATGGGCTTTTCAGGTGCTACCTATCTTGTGCAAGAAATTGTCAATATCCTTTACGATGTGCTCTTCCAGTTCTTGCCTTCGCACAAGCAAGGTGCGGAGTTTGTGCAGCCTGACAAGAAATTCATCTGGACAAAGGAAGCCAGTGAGATGCTGGCAGAACGCACTCGACGGGCTCCCTTCATTTCGCAGATTTCTTTTAGCCGTGAGCTAAAAACGAAAGCGGAGCTTTACGCACAAAAGCACGGATTGGACACTATCACGCCTGAGATTCTTGCCCAGATTAGCTAAGCGATTTCGGCTTAGGCATTCTCGCCTACTGTCTCTCTTATGAGGGCTTACTTAGCGCATTCTGCCCGTCTACTCTCTGGGCTAAACCTGTGTTTGCTAATGCTCGTAATTTTCTTTTGCTGTCTTCTGCTGAAAACAAACGGATGGTACAGTATGCCTTACCAAAAGTTAGCGCTTGGCACCAAAAGTCCTATCCTGTCGTGGGTGAACCACGCGTTGGATTCAGATGAACAAAAGATGCTAAAAAATATGGCTTCGCTGCCCTGTGTGTTTCGGCATATTGCCTTAATGCCTGACGCACACTTAGGCAAAGGCGCCATGGTTGGCTCTGTGATTGCCACAAAAGATGCCGTGATTCCTGCTGCCGTAGGCGTGGACATCGGTTGCGGTATGATAGCTGTTCAAACACCTTTCAAGGCAGGGCAATTAGACGGCAAGCTACGCCATATTCGTCTGGAAATTGAACGTGCAATTCCTGTTGGGTTTGACCAGCATAAAAGCATCTTAGATGAAGCAGCTCGCTGGAGCGGCTGGAAATCGTTTGACCGCTTGCACCCCAAGGTGCAAGATTTACGCAAAAAGGCAGCTCTTCAACTTGGCACGCTCGGCGGGGGCAACCATTTCATTGAGGTTTGTCTCGACACGGATGAAAATGTGTGGCTGATGTTGCACTCTGGCTCTCGCAACATTGGCAATGAACTTGCCACGCGCCACATCGAAACCGCTAAACATCTTCATCGCCTCTCAGAACTGCCTGATAAAGACCTTGCTTACTTTGTCGCAGGCACGCCAGAGTTCGAGTCCTACTGGCATGATTTGCAGTGGGCACAAGCCTACGCAATGAAAAACCGTGAGCTGATGATGAAGACGCTAACGCATATCCTTGCGAAGGTCTTAAACGACGGTGAGCCCTTTGAACCAACCCTTTCGGTCAACTGTCATCACAATTACGCTGCGGTTGAGACGCATTACGGTGAAGAAGTTATCGTTACGCGCAAAGGTGCAGTACGCGCTCGCAAAGATGATTACGGCATCATTCCGGGTTCTATGGGTGCAAAGTCGTATATCGTGAGGGGTAAAGGGGTAGCGGAAAGCTATATGTCCTGTTCGCACGGTGCAGGCCGCCGACTCTCGCGCAACCAAGCTAAAAAACATTTTACTGTTGCAGATTTGGCACGCGAAACTGCAGGCGTAGAGTGTCGCAAAGATGCAGGTGTCTTAGATGAGATTCCCAGCGCATACAAAAACATTGACGAGGTGATGGCTGCACAAAGCGATTTAGTTGAAGTTGTTGCAGAACTGAAACAAGTCGTGTGCGTCAAAGGATAAGCTCTGCAGCCGCCCAGTACTTGTGCTTTTTTTCACTTGCTGGGCTTCGGTGTTGCGTCCGTCTATAATGCGGGCTTACATCGCTTAGAGATTATGCCAGTGGACTTTTCGGCTCTGGCACTTTTGCCAGTAGCTCTTTTGTTACAAGGTCTGCAGTAATTTGTTCAGCTTCAGCTTTGAAATTCACAATGATGCGGTGCCGCAGCACGGGTAATGCCAACGCCCGCAGGTCATCCAGCGTCACTGCAAAGCGCCCGTGAAGCAACGCTCGGGCTTTTGCCGTTAGAATCATTGCTTGACCAGCTCGCGGTCCAGCGCCCCAGCTTACCCACTCTTTGACAAAGGTTACTTCTGAACTTGTCGGACGTGAAGCACGAATCAACTTAGCCACATATTGCACCAATGCGTCACTGATTGCGACTTCGCGCACAAGACGCTGTAAATCAAGGATTTCTTGCGCCGTTATGACAGGCGAGACAGGAACTTTATGGCTACCTGTAGTGCGCGTTAGCACTTCTACTTCCTCTGTTTCAGTCGGGTAACCCATTTTGACATACAGCAGAAAGCGGTCCAGTTGAGCCTCAGGCAAAGGATATGTGCCTGCCTGCTCAATCGGGTTTTGTGTTGCCAGCACAAAGAAAGGGCGATCGAGTTGGTAAGTAATGCCGCCTTGCGTGACGGCAAATTCTTGCATCGCTTCGAGGAGTGCGGCTTGAGTTTTGGGCGGCGTGCGGTTAATTTCATCGGCGAGCACAATGTTTGCAAAAATCGGTCCCCTATTGAACTTGAAAAAGCGCTTGCCAGTGGTGTGGTCTTCTTCCAGAATTTCAGTGCCGATAATGTCTGTGGGCATCAAATCAGGCGTGAATTGAATGCGGCGAAATTGCAGGGTAACCGCTTCGGCTAAGGTGCGAATCATTAGGGTCTTGGCAAGCCCTGGAACACCTTCCAAAAGGCAATGACCACCAGCCAGAAATGCAGTGAGCAACTGTTCTATTGCCTCGTATTGTCCGACAATTACCTTTTGAATCTCCTGCCGCAGTGCCGATAGCTTGCCCAAAAGCTGCTCCACATCGGCTTCAGCCAGCGTAGATGGTATGCTCATTGATTGAGTGTTTCTAAATTAGTTTCTGCCTCAAAATACATTTTTTAGCGCTCTGACCACGCAGTACGGAAATAAGTGCAATGGCAAATAAAAAGGCGTCCTGATGGGGAGGACGCCTTCCTTTATGGTTTCTGCGGCTTGCTCTTACTCTCTTTCAGGCTTTTTAGTTGAAAGTGTAGCGAATGCTAAACTGTGCTGACCAGAGGTCACTGATGCTGGCTGTGCGGGTGAAAGACTCGCGCAGCAGTTCAGGACCAGTGGGCGTATTCACGAACCGCATTCTATACACTGGCACGCCATCTGGATCTACTCTCACGAAGTTAAGTGGGAAAGGCTCCACACGCTGCCAGCCGACCCCCCATTCGCTGTTGAGCAAGTTACCCACATTGAAGATGTCTAGACGCAGCTGCAGATTGTTGCGCTTACCTGCAACTTCAAGATAGAAGTCCTGAATGATGTTGAGGTCTGCGCGGAAGACCCATGGGAAAAGTGCACCATTGCGTTCCGCGTACTGGCCGCGGCGGGTCCTTAGGTACTCGTCTTGGTCGATAAAGGCATCAAACGCGCGCTGCTGCTCTTCTACCGTGAAGGTGCGTCCTGCTTGTGTGAATTGCTCAAAGCGCAAGTCACTTGCACGGTTTGGCACGAAGATAAGGTCGTTGCCGACAACCCCATCTTGGTTCATATCACCGCTGTAGACATAGCTGAAGCGACCTTGTGGTGCCCCTGACCAGAAGAGTGAGATCGTTGTTGCTCCAAAACCGTAGTCAAAGCGGTAGCTGCCGCTTGCAATGACGCGGTGTGGCACCGCAGCCGATGAAAAGCCCAGCTCAGGCTTATTCGGATTGTCTGCCACAGGATTGCCTGTCCAAGAGCCTAACGCAATAGAACCCGGATTGTTGTTGTTGCGTGCATCGGTGTAGGTATAGGCAAGAAGGGCGAACCAGTTATCGCCAAATGCCTTTTGCAACTGTGCTGTGAGCGACAGAGCATAGTCCTCGCCCGAGTTTTGCAGCACCACATTGCTGGTTACATTCGCATTCAAGCGGTTGGCATTTCCAGCCGTGCCATCATAGCGCAAGCGTTGGTCAGGACCAGAGAAGCGGCGCGTTGCAGGACGCAGGTTAGCATTGATGTAAGAAATGCCCGCAAGTGTCTTGGTGTAAATGCCATCAAAGGTTGCCACAATACCCAGCGGCAGTTGGTAGTCAATCCCGAGATTGGTGCGCCACACTTGCGGGAAGCGGAAATTCGGGTCAGTGGTTGCCAGCTCAATTGAAGTCGGCAGTTGTGGGTTTGCTGGGCGATACGCATTTGGGTCGGGGTTAAATGGGCGATTGCGCGTGTTGTTCAGTTCTTCAAAACCTGTTAGCACGCCGTTGTTACCCACTTGGTTGGAAATCCACACGAAGGCTGGCTGCCCAGTAAAGATGCCCGTTCCACCACGTACTTGCAAGCTGTTGTCTTCCAATACATTCCAGTTGAAGCCCAAGCGTGGCGAAAAGAGCGGTGTTGCACGTGGCAAGCGTTCTGTGCGCGATTCAATGCGGTTTCCATCGCCATCACGGAACTCCAGCGTGGGCACGAGTGGATTCTCGTATGCGGTATTTTCAAAGAAGGGGATATCGACCCGCACACCTGCCGTGATGCGCAGATTGTTCAGCACCTGCCACTCATCTTGCACATAAATGCCCGGATTCCAAGCACGCGTGGGTTGCACAGGTTCAGCGCCGCCGGGCAGTGCCGAATAGCGATATTGGAAGCGACGCAGCGTAACAGGTGAGGTCGTGCGGTTCGGGTTACGCAGGTAATCATTTGCGTCGGTGTACCAATCCGCCAGCGAGTTATACACATACACGCTCTGCGAGCCAGGGAAGAACACATTGCGGAAGCTGTAATAGACTAAGTTCAAACCTGCCGTAATCGTATGCGCGCCAGCGTAGTAGCTGAAGTTATCTTGAAATTGCCAAGTGGTATAGCTTAGCTGGTTGTTGGGCGTAAATGGTTCAAAGCCGAATGAGATAAGCGTCGTCCCACCCTCCTGAATTTCTACAAGCGGGAAGAGCGTACCGCGAGAGCCGCGGTCTTCATTCTGGTACGTAAAGCCCGCGATGATTTGGTTGGAAAACTTACCGCCAAAAGTGGAGTTCAGCTCTGCAATAACGGACTGGATGCGGTCAAATTGAATGTAGTTGGAGTTCTGGTAACTTAGCGCATTGGTGCCTACGCGGTTACCAAAGCCCAGCGATGCGCTATTGCTGATATTCACATCTTGACGAGCGTCCAGCGCATTGTATCGAAGGCTGAGCTTATTGTTTTCATCAATGTTGTAGTTGAGCTTCAGCAGCCAATTGAGCGAGCTGGGCCGTTGCTGTGTGTAGTCTTGGAACGGTCCTGTTTCATAGCGGAAATTTTCGCGCAGGAATCGGCTAAGCGAGTCCATCTGCCCGAAGGTTGGGCGCGAGATATTGCCGCCTTGCACTTCACCGGGCTGCCTTGGACGCAGCGTAAAGGGCGTCGAGTTTTGTTCGGTTTCTACAGCTGCAAAGAAGAAGAGCTTGTCTTGAATGATGGGCCCGCTGAAGCGAAATCCGCCCTGCAGGTTGCTAAAATCGTTGGTTGCGCCCGAGACATCGACGCCTGCAGCTTTTCTGCCTAGCAGGGTTTGGTTACGCAGGTTGAAAAAGGCTGAGCCTTGAAATTCATTGTTGCCGCTGCGCGTAACAAGGTTAATACCTGCTCCGACAAACAGTCCTTGCCGCACATCGTAAGGTGCAAGCGACACTGCAACTTCTTCAACCGCCTCTAAGCTAATTGGCGCTACATTTGCGCGGCCGCCTGGCAGATCTGCCAAACCAAAACTATTGTTTAGGTAGGAGCCATCAACGGTGATGTTATTCAGGCGTCCGTCTTGACCCGCAAACGAGTTTCCGTTGGCTTGGGGCGTCAGACGCGTAAAGTCCGTAAAGTTGCGACGAATGGTCGGTAGCGTGGTAATCGCTTCCTTCGGCACACTGGTTACTGCACCTGTGCGGTCTGGGCTAATTGCCGCACTGCGTGCCGCAGTTACGGTTACTTCTTGTGTGGTCGCGGCTTCTTCAGCCAGCTTCACGCTTATATTGCCTGCAGAGCCCAAGCTCAGGTAGACATCTTCTACGGTCTGCGACTTATAGCCGACATAGCTCACTACGATTCGGTATGGACCGCCTACTCGCATACCCGGAATCGTGTAGCGCCCATCGGCTTGCGTAATTGCGCCGTAGCGTGTGCCCGATGGCAAGTGAGTCGCCACCACTGTTGCTCCTACCAGCGGTTCGCCTTTCGTATCCGTAACAAGCCCGATAATCGACGAGGTCGTTACACCTTGTGCCCATACACTACTCTGGAGCAACATGAATATTATGAGCGTCGCTAATGAAAGCGCAGTCAGGTATCTTGGCTTCATTATTACAAAGAATTTGGTTGCGAAGAAGTTAAGACGAGATAAAGTCGGCGCAAATTTAGTTCAGCAAACGCAAAATTTGCATTAAAGAAGTGTTGCGCTTGTGTTAAATTTCTGTTAAGTCTGTGCAGTGCAGCAAACAAAACAGTGGCAGTCGCCCTGAAAGTGATGAAAATCACCCAACTATGTGCTGTCTGGCTTTGCGCGTGCAGTAAAGTAATCCGCTTCGGCAAAATCGCAGACGCCCCCTACAGGCGGGTTGCGTTTTCGCACTCTGATATGCACGGCTTCCAAAATAGGGAAATCCTCCATCAGCTCATCGGCAATTTTTTTAGCGACTGCTTCAATAAGGTAGAATTTTCGTGAGGTAATGACGCGAGAGATTTTTGCATAGACTTGCTCGTAGTCTACTGTTTTTTTCAGGGAGTCTGTTTGCCCTGCGGCTGAAAAATCAAAGTATAGCTCTGCGTCCACTTCGTATCGCGCACCAACTTTATGTTCTGCTTTGCCGACCCCGTGATAGGCATAAAAAATTGCATTGGAGAGCCGGACGCAACTGCGTGCGTAGTTTGAACCCATACTTTGCAAGCGGCATTGTGTGTTTAGCACAAATATAGGGAGACCTATTCGGCTGCAGCGATGCTTTGCATAAGCAGGCGGTTACACAAAACTCATACAATTTCACTTATTTTGCTTGACAAAGATGCACCGCATTTTGCTATGCAAGAAGTGTGTGTTTTAGGCAGCCGTAGTGAGCACATTATCTTTGACCATTAAACTCTGCACTATGAGCCTTTTGGCTTCACTTATTTTGCACACTACGCTCCTGCAGTCCATTGCAGCTGGCGACGCCGCATTTCTTAAAATTGATTACCCCAGCGCTATCTCGATTTATGAATCGCTCTTAGAAAAATCGCCTGATAATGCGGAACTGCTTTGGCGGCTGGCACGTGTTTATGTATGCCAAGGTGATGTGGTCTCTTTTTCCGAGAAGGAAAACTTTTACCGTAAGGCAGAGCATTATGCACGGCGTGCGATTCGTGCCGACCCCAACAAGGGCGAGGCTTATACATGGCTGGCGGCTGCCTTAGGCAACCTTGCGATGTATTACGGCGGCGGTGCAAAGGTGCAACTTGCCACCGAAATCAAGCAAGCCTTAGATAAGGCGATTGCACTGAATCCCAGAGACGATGTGGCTTACTCAATCCTTGGTTCATTTTATCGCTCACTTGCCAGCGTAGGTTGGTTTGAGCGGCAAGTTGCCAACGTTTTTCTTGGCGGTTTGCCTGAGGGAGGTTTCGCCGAAGCGGAAAAGGCTTTAAAAAAGGCGATTGAGCTATCTCCCAAAACAATGCGCCACTACTTTGAATTGGGCTTGCTATATTTGGACCACAACCGCTTAAAAGAAGCACAAGCGGCGCTCGAGCAAGCACAGCAGCAACCTATCTTGGTTGCCAGCGACCGCCAGCGCCTTATACAAATCAAAAAGATGCTGGAACACATCAATGCGCAACTGCGCTAATGTTCACATACCCACAACCAAATGGCATTAGCATGCAACACTGAGACCGCATTTTGACCAACACTGGTGCAAGTGCTTCACCAAGCTGTCTTAAGAGGAGACTCTACGCTTTTCTGTCGGGTGGCTGAACTGCCTGATAAGCCTGAGTGCACAAGGCTCGCAGGAGCGCTCAGCAGCTGTTCAGTTTGCTCCACTGCTCCTTCATTGAAGGAGGATGGGCGGGTCGTTTTGGCTTTTCGGTGCAAGCACGATGCACATAACTAAAACTTTTGGCGAACATACGCACCAATGAAGCAATACCTTGTCAGAGATATTGCTTACTGGGTTGTTTGTGCAGTGCGCCGGCTAGTTGGGCGCATACTGCAGGGTGGGTTAGCCGTGCTTGCGTGTGCTTTGCCACTCACCAATGCACTTGCCTTTCACAGCTGTGCAGCGGCGCTGTTGGTGCTTTGGCTACCCAGCCTTTTTGCTTCATCGGAGCGCCACTCTGCGGCGAGCGCCCCAGCTATGCCTCCCAAGACGGCGACCGCGCTACCCATCGATGCTGTCTCTTTGCCCGATACGAATGCGGAGCGGTTGGTGCTTGACACGACTGCTCTGCCCGCCAGCTTGCGCATGCACGTGCCTGATAGCCTTCAGCAAAGTCCGACTTTTGCTTCATCCACCGATTCGCTCTTTGCTCTGCCCTTTGACTCGACGGCGCGCCTTGAGCAATTTCGCTATCAGCGCCGCGACTTGCCCTCACCTTCGCTTTCAGAGCCGTTTGTTTCTCCACTTTTTTTGCCGCAAAGTGCTATCAAGCGCGAGGTTAGTTTGGATTCGTTAGGAGAGACCATCACCATTTCTGAGACGGTCGGGGGCTATCCCGTGAAGCCTGTGCTGCGTGTGCCGTTTGAGCTTTACAAGAAACTGCGCTTTGAAGCAGCGCTCAAACAAAACTTTCGAGAAATTTCGGGACGGCAGTTTAAGCTACAATCTCAAGATGCATTCTCCGAAGTCATTGGCAAAATCACCAAGCTGCAGATTTTAGTGCCTGGTGGCGAAAGTTCCTTTTTTGCCACGCTCTTCGGTCCTCCGACGGTGAGTTTGCAGGTTGCAGGCAATATCGACATTCGTGCTGGCGTAGAGCTTGAAGATAGCAAAGACCCTCAGCGCCTGGCGATTGGCGCAGGACGACGCGCCGACCCACGCTTTGACCAGCAAGTGCAGATGAACCTCTCTGGAATGATTGGCGACAAGCTTAACATCGCCGCCGACTGGAATACGCAGCGTCCGTTTGAGTTTGAAAACCAGCTAAAGTTAGGCTATCGTGGTTACGAAGATGACATTGTGCAATCCATTGAAGCAGGGAACGTCGCCCTTACACTTCCAACTTCGCTAATTGGCAGCAGCCAGGCCCTGTTTGGCATTAAAGCTAAGGCACAACTGGCAGGGCTTGGGCTAACGGCTGTCGCATCACAGCAACGTGGGCGCTCCGATGCCCTCAGCATCACTGGTGGCGCACAAGAAACCACTATTAATTTGCAAGCGTGGGAGTATGACGCCTTGCGACACTTTTTCATCAGTAACTTCTATGCCACAAATTGGGACCGTGCATTCTCGACGCAACTTCCACAAATCAATGTGCCACAAGATGCTGAGGGTCGCCAGCTGGGTCGCGTAGAGGTTTGGCGACTTCCCGAGCAAGGTGCACAGCAATTTCCAGAACGGCGCACAGCTGTTGCCCTCTTTAACTACGGCGACGAACCCTACGACCCACGCAAACTTGACGATGGCGTCGGTTTTGCCTTTCCACGACCACGCTTTTACGACGTGCCTGAATCGCAAAGCAATGCGGTGCTCGAGCGCTTCCGCAACGCCGATACGCTGGAGACCATTCCGCTTTCGCAAGGTGTGGTCGGCGATTTTGTCTTGCTTAAAGAAAATGAAGACTACACAATTGACCGCCGACTGGGATACATTACGTTTCGCAGTCCTGTCAATGATGGTGATGCAATTGCAGTAGCATATCAATTTACGCGTCAAGGGGCACCGCCCATTCAAATAGGCGATTTTTCTAACGACCCGCCTCGTCGCCGACTGATCTTAAAGCTCATCAAGCCCGCTCAGCTTACCAGCAGCAATCCCGGCGCATGGCTACTGATGCTTAAAAACATTTACAGCCTTCGTGCACAAAACCTTTCGCCTGAAAATTTTAGCCTGAAAATTCTTTACTCTGTGCCTGGCAATATCCCACCTGAGCAAGAAAATTTGCCTGTGCCGGGCAGCGGTTTTCTTATCTCGCTTCTGGGACTGGACCGCTTTAACCCTAACAATTTACCACAATCTGACCAACTTTTTGACTTTATTCCGGGTCTTACAATTGACCCGCAGCGCGGGCTGATTATTTTCCCGTATTTGCGTCCGTTCGAGAAGCAAATTCGCGAGGAACTTCGTCGGCTTGGGCGCATTGATGCAGCAGGGAATTTCATCAATCCTGCCGACAGCAACTTCATTTACCGTGAAATTTACTTTGAGCAGCAGCGCCCCACAGCAAGTGATGCAGGCACAAAGAACCGCTACATTATTCGTGCAAAGTTTAGCGGCGGCATTCAAAATCCTTTGCAGATTGGCTTCAATGTAGCGCAGGGCAGCGTGCGTGTCTCAAGTAACGGTCGTCCGCTCACTGAAGGCGCAGACTACACAGTTGACTACCAACTGGGGCAAGTGCAAATCCTGCGTCCTGAATTGCTTTCGCCAGGCGCTAACCTGCGCATTGACTATGAGCGCAACGATATCATCTTGCTGGCTGCGCGTACTATTTTGGGCACGCGAGCCGAGTATGTCCTTAGCGACAACTTCAAGCTGGGCGGCACGTTTTTGCAGTATGCGGAGCGTCCACTTGCCGACAAAGTTCGCGTGGGCGATGAGCCGATTTTCAATCGCATCTACGGCTTTGATGTGCAGCTCAAGTCCGAGATGCCTTGGCTGACGAAACTTATTGACGATTTGCCACTCCTTAGCACGCGTGAGCCATCGGAACTTACGCTCAATGCAGAGTTTGCGCAGGTCTTGCCCGGCACACCGTCCGAACTGCAAACCCCGCTTGACCCTGATGGCGTGAGCTTCATTGACGATTTTGAAGGTTCACGGCAAAACTTAACATTAGGCCTAGAGAGCAATCTCTGGACGCTGGCTTCGCCACCTGCTGAAGTGGAGAATCCCTCACTGCTCCAAGATTCGCTTCGGAACGGTCAGCGTGCATATCTCTCGTGGTATCGCTTGCCGCAAGGCGATCCGCGCAATGTGCCTACAGCGGTCATTTTCCCCAACCGACGCGCCGCACGTGAGGAAATTCAACAGCGACCATTTTACTTGGAGTATTTTCCACGCCAGCGTGGGCAGTATAACTTTTCGCTTGATTTTCTGCGTCAAGCCCAAACCCGCCGTCCCGATGGGGCTTGGGCTGGCATTATGCGTGCCTTTCCGCAATTTGTGCGCAATGTTCAAGACGCAAATGTTGAGTTCATTGAGTTTTGGTTCAACTATGAACCTCTGGTTACAGGTGCTGGCAATGATGTCGGCACCCTGCACTTGGACTTAGGCGTCATCAGCGAAGATGTTATTCCCAACGCTCGCCTCAACACTGAAGACGGTATGCCCATCTCTTCTGACCCCAACGGTCAGAACAACAATCCGAATGATATTGGCACAGATAGCTATGGGCGGTTTCTTATCAACACAAGCCCTGCACGTGTCAATGGCGTCATCAACACCGGCGACTTGGGCACCGAAGATGTTGGCTTAGATGGCATTCCAGATGAATTGGAGCGGCAATTTCACCGCGCCTTTATCGAGGGCGCCAGAGACATCTTAGGCGCAAACAGTCCAGCTTTTCAACGTTTGCAAGCCGACCCTGCTTCTGACAACTTTTTCGGCGCCGACATTCGTGTGCTTGACCGTGTCGCAAACCCCGAAGGCAACAGCAGTGGACAGGGTGCGCTGGTTGGCGCAAAAATTTTGCCTGACACTGAAGACCTCAACGGCAATCAAACTACTGACCGACAGAATAGTTTTTATCGCTACAGCATTCCGATTAACCCCGCAGAATTGCGTCAAGGGCGCGGTCAATTCATTGTCGGTGGTGGTGAGCGCAATGGCGGTTGGGTGCAATTTCGCATTCCGCTGAATGGCTTTACCAAAAAGGTCGGAGCGATTGCAGACTTTCGCAACATTGCGTTTGCACGCGTGTGGGTTGACGGGTTCAGTCAGCCTGCGCGTCTGGGCTTTGCCACCTTTGATTTTGTCGGTTCGCAGTGGCGCCGATTAGACTCGCTTTCTGCGGTTGCTTCAATTAATGTGGAAGAGAACAGCACGGTCTATGCTATTCCGCCCGGCGCACAGCGCGCCCGTAATCTCCAGCGCCCTGACCAAAACATCTTAGCCAATGAGCAGTCACTGGTCATTATCGGGCGCAACATTCGTCGCAATGAGCTACGTGGCGCATTTCGCAATTTTGCCTTAGGCGGACAAGGCAGCGGCTTTAACTTGAACCCATACCGCCGGCTGCGTGCGTTTTTGCATGCTGACGCGCGCGGCATTCAATACAACCCTAATGACCCGCTCGACCCCAACAACACTCAGGCGGTCATTCGCTTCGGTGATGACGTGGAGCAGAACTACTACGAGTATCGAATTCCAATAAAGCCTTCACCGCCTGTACTGGTGCCCGAGCTTAACTCACCCGACTATGAGCGCGTGGCGCGCCTTGTCTGGCCTCAGGAAAATGAACTGGATATTGACCTGCAAGCTTTGGCTGCGCTCAAGCTGCGGCAGCGCGATACGCTTCGGCAGATCACAGAGCGCTTGCCAAATGGTCATGAAATTGTCATTCAAGGCAATCCAACGTTGGGGAATGTGCGCTTTTTCCTCGTTGGCATTCGGAATCCTTCGTCACACACGATTGACTCTGCTACTATTTGGATTAATGAGCTGCGCGTTTCAGGCTACAACCAAGATGCAGGCTGGGCTATCCGAGCCAATGCAACGTTGAAACTTGCCGACGTGGCTTCGCTGAGTGCTGCTTTCTCACGCCGCACAGCCGATTTTCACCCGATTGATGTGCGGCTCAATCAACTGGCTGCGCAAAACAGTACATTTGATTGGGCATTGAGTGGCACGCTGAATTTGCACAAAGCGCTTCCTGCCGAAGCAGGGTGGTCGTTGCCTGTGTCATTTTCTCGCTCAGAACAATTTTCTGAGCCAAAGTTTCAGCCCGGACAGTTTGATATTCAGCTTCAAGCTGCAATTGACCGTGCGGTGGCAGATACGCTTGCAAAAGGCGCTACGCAAGAGCAAGCTGCAGCGTTTGGCGAAGAGCTGCGTCGGCGCGCTCAAGCCTTCACTACCAGTGCACAGTTTAGCCTTCCACGCATTCAGAAAAGTCGGCCTTCTGACTTTTGGCTCGCACGCCTCACCATTGACCGCCTTGCCTTTGGCTATAACTCTACCTACACGAACTCCCGCTCGCCAGTGCAAGACTTCAACACCACTTGGTCGTGGTCTGCCAACTTGGAGTATAGTTTGCCAATTTCTGCTGAGGGCAATTTCTACATTGAGCCGTTGCGCTTTCTGGAAAAAGTGCCGCTTCTGGATACTTACAAGGACTGGCGGTTTTACTACTTACCGCAAAGCATCACAATGTCGCTATCGCTGCAGCGCTCGCGCTCACAATTTCAAAATCGTGGGCAATTGCCTTCTATTCCCAACACCATTTTCATTGCTACGCGCACACTTGGCATTGACTACAGCAAAATCACAGAAACGTTTGGTATGCGATACGCTTCCAGTATAGGCTCTAACCTCTTTAGCACCGTCTTCAACCTTGCGGATACCACAGAGCGCAGCGAGTCAGAAATCTGGCAACGCATCGGACAAGATCTGGCTCGCTTCACGCTGGGGCGCGACCAGAGTTACACACAGAACATTTCCTTCGATTGGCGACCAAAACTGCCTGCTTGGTTTGACTGGCTCAATCTTTCTTTTAACTACACGGCGCAATACCTCTGGCAAAATCCGCAGCCCGATGCGATTCAATCGCTGGGCAACACCACGTCCGCAACGGGCAACCTCAATATCAATGCCGCCTTGAACCTACGCAGCCTTCTTTCAAAGTTTGGCAGCTTGCGGCGCACAGGAGGGTTTTATCACGCTTCACCCTTGCCCGATGTGTCAGCAGATTCTTTGGCGCAAGATTCGGCAGGAATTTCGCTGAGCAACTTGATAGCAGGCTTAGGTAGCGCACTGAGTCTTTTTACCAACTTCGACCAAATTTCAATTCGCTACTCACACACCAGCAATGTGCGCAACACAGGTGTAGCGGGCGGCGCTGGCTTTTTCAATTTCTTTCCATTCAATCTTTTGCAGCGTGCCGATGTCCCTCCCCCTTCATTAGCCTACCAGCTCGGGCTAAGCACAGACCCCGGCAGGCGCCTGCAGCTTCAACCGATTGGCAACGCCGTGCTCACGTTCCCTGATGCCCTTACGAATGCCACCACTATCTCTGTTCAAACGACGTGGAGTCCACTTGAAAATGTCCGCGTGGATTTGTCGTTCCAAACTAACTGGACGGATAACCAGAACCGCATTACGAACAGTGCAACGCTTGCGCTCACGCAGGATGATTTTTCTGGCTCGCAAACCCTTTCGTTCGTCTCGCTTTTTCGTGACCTTAACAGCTTCGTCAGTCAAATTCCTCGCGATTCTTTGGGTGGGTTCACTGGCGAGAATGCGGCTCTATCCAGAGCCTTCCAAAGTGGCTTTGAAACCTTCTCTCTCGGACGCAGCATAGGCAGCATTTTTGGGCTCAATGAGCTTGCCATCTCTCGCTTTCCTTTGCCAAACTGGCGCGTGAGCTGGACAGGGCTTGAAAACTTCTTTCTCTTCAGAGACCTCTTTTCAGCCGTTGCGTTGGAGCATAGCTACAACTCAGTGCTCAACACCAACTTTAATCAACCGACTGGCAACCCGCGTCAGGTGCTCAATGCTACGATTAATGAGCAACTTTCGCCTTTGATTGGGCTAAGTGTGCAGTGGAAGTTTGGAATGTCAACTGCGATTTCCTACGGGTTTTCGCGCACGCTGAGCTTGCTTTTGGCTAACAACACGCTCGACCAAACCACCAGTGCCTCACTCTCTATCACGATGAGTTTTCAGCGTCAGGGTCTAAAAATTCCGCTGGAATTCTGGCCTTTTAATGGCGCAGTGCTGGAAAATACACTTGACCTTAGTTTTAATCTCACGCTCGCCGATGAAGAGCGTCAGCAAATTACATTCCCTGCTGGCGCACGTGAGCCAAGGCTTAACCAAGGTGTGGGCACAGTGCGCTTTAACTTTGAGCCACGCATTGGCTACGCCCTTAGCTCGCGTGTCAATGCCAGCTTTTTCTGGCGATATTCTCGCATCACACCCAAAGCCAGCGGCGGACAAATTTTTGAATCTGTCCGACAAGATATTGGCTTTAACTTCCGCATTGGCATTGGTAATTAAGGCATGCTTTCCAGTAGGCTGTGCCGACCTTCGGGCATTGCGTTCCAGCTAAGGGCGCAATGGCACGCTCTCTCTTCTTCAAAAGCCAAGAGTTCGGAGTGAGATACTTGACGACAGTTCTGCACTTTATCGATTTACCTCTCGCACCAGCTTGCCGTTCTTGTCGTAGAAGCGCTGCTGCGAAAGTCGACCACGGTCAAAGATGCGTTCCTCTTTTAGGACTTCACGATTGCGCTCATCAACTGCCAGCGTCGTTTCCTTAATGCGATTACCCAACCTGTCGTATTCGGTGCGAATGATTGTGGTGGTCTGTCCTTTTTCGTTGATGAGGCGCCGTTCAACTGGACGACCGTATTCATTGTATCGCTCATCAATGATAGGGCGCTCGAGTGCATCGTAGCGCACTTCACGAATGCGCGCGCCTGCAGCGTTGTATTCTGTTTTCGTAACTGCTACGCCATAGGAGTCTTCACTCAGCTCATTTCTTGCATTGAAGAAGCGTTGCTCGATTAAGTTACCTTGAGCATCGTATTTGTAGCGGCGGGTATATCGAAGCTGGTCATATTCATCATAGTCTGCGGTTTCTACCACGCGCCCATTTGCGTCGTATTTGAATGTTTGCTTTTCGAGCAACTTTCCATCGTTGCCATAAACAGCGTGCTGCACACGGCGCCCGTTTTCATAGACAAATTCATTGCGTCGTAGCAGTTTCATTGCAGCGTCGTAGTAGGCGTGAGATGTCAAGTTTCCCACTTCATCATAAGTAAATCGCTGTAGGGCAAAATCGGCTGAGTTGTTTTGCAAGTTGCCTTTAGCATCGCGCTCTGCGCGTTCAATTAGGCGACCTTTGTCGTCATACTTTAAGGTCACTTTTGCGCGCAGCTTGCCATCGCTGCCGATACTTTGTTCCTCTACGAGTTGATTGCGCTTGTCATAGAGATACCTCACGAGCGCTGTGCGCGTGCGACTTGCGTTAAAGGTATGTCTTTCCAGCAGGCGATGTTGCGCGTCGTAGCGAAATTGAATTTCGGCTGCGCCCAATGTGCTAAAGCCATCGGACAGCTTGCCACGCTCGAGATACGCCACACTAAGCAGGCGCTTGCCCTCTGCATCATAAACAAAGCGATAGCATTCATCTAACTCCAGTGCCTCTTTTTCGGATACGGCAAAACGTCCCACGAACAGTTTTTCATCGTCGCGCATTGCAGAGCGGTAGTAGTGTGTAGATTGCGCTATTGCATCGCTCAGCGCAAAGCTTAGTGCTAGCACGGCAAGTCCTATGCAGCGTATCATCTTAGCCTCTTGGGTGAAAGGTCTTGTGAACTTCTTTCAAAAATGCACGATCAAGATGTGTGTAAATTTGTGTGGCTTTAATGCTTTTATGCCCAAGCATTTCTTGCACGGCGCGTAAATCTGCCCCGCCCTCGAGCAGGTGTGTTGCAAAGCTGTGGCGCAAGGTATGCGGTGAAATCGGTTTTGTAATCCCTGCGACGGCTGCATTTTCCCGCACAATATTGTAAATCGTCATCCGTGTCAGTGCTCGCCCACGATGATTGAGAAACAGTGCGTCCTGAGACAACCTATTTACCAACTTAATGCGGCACGTGGTGCGATACTTTTCTACCCACTCTATTGCTGAGCGACCGACAGGCACAAGCCGCTCTTTTGCCCCTTTGCCGAAGACGCGAATAAAGCCCATCTCGAAGTAGAGATGCTGCTGCCTCAGTGCAGCGGTTTCACTGACGCGCAATCCACATGCATACATTAGCTCCAAGATAGCTTTGTCGCGCACAGGATATTTTGGCATAGGGTGCACCGCAGGATTACGCTGCAGGGGCGCTTCCAGCAAGCGAAACACTTCTTCTTGCGTGAGAACCGTTGGCAAGTAACGCGTTGCTTTGGGCGGCGTAAGCTCTTCAGCCACATTTTCCGACAACACTTTCTCAGATACCAAAAATCGATGCAGGCTACGAATCGCTGAAATGTTGCGTGCAATTGAAGTGGTCTCCAAGCCCAATTCACTTAGCAGCGCCACAAAATCGCGCAGGTCTTTTAGTGACACGTCTTGCAATGAGGCGCAGCGCTCTGCCACGAAAGTAAGATAGCGTGAAAGGTCGTGCTGATAAGCGGCCTTCGTGTTCGGTGAAAGATTTCGCTCCAACCTGAGGTAGTGCAAAAAATCTCGCAAGTGTTCAGCAAACGGCGATGGCAGCGGTAGACTAGCCATTGCAAACAGTGCAAAATGCAATATACACCAAATTCTGCACTTACTTGCAGAGCGTAAAAAATCGGTTGTATCGACCACAGACTTGCTCTAACTTAGAGTGGTTCAACCAAATGAGGAGACCACAAAATGCTCAGACTATTTGCAGGCTCGCAGTCGCGTAATGCGACGCACGAGTCCGATACCGTAGAGGTCGTCGTTGATGGTCGCTCAGGGAAAGTGCTCTATGGCACCTCACTTTTGTTTGGCGCTTGGTCTGCTGGTGTGATGCTTACTTCTGCTTGCTATGGGCATGCGCTTTGTGCAGGGTGCCTGGTTGCAGTCGAGAGCGGCAACGAAAATCTCTCATCAATGAAAAAGACAGAGCGAGAGGCTATTCGAGCACATGGCTATCCTGAACGCGATGAGCATGGGCATATTCTGCGGCTGGCTTGCCAGACACGTGTATTTGGCAAGGTGGTCGTGCATTCGTATCCGCCCAGAGGCAATAGCGTAGTGTAGTCACAACTCGTGCATCGTGCATGGCTCTCACTCAAGCCGATACCTTACACTCGTCAGCCGATGACCCACGAGAGGTCTTTGGCTGGGCAATGTATGACTGGGCAAATAGCGCATTTAGCGCAACAGTCGTTACCGTTTTTCTTGGACCGTATCTGACCAGTGTCGCCAAAGCTGCTGCGGACTCGGATGGTTTCCTCTACCTACTTGGCATTCCACTTAAATACGATTCCTTTTTTGCATACTGCACAGCGGTTTCTGTTATCTTGCAAGTGCTTGTGCTCCCTGTGTTAGGTGCAATTGCTGATTACTCGCACCGGCGGAAGTTTTTTTTGCAGCTCTTCTGTGCAGTTGGTGCTATTGCGACGATGCTGCTTTTTTTCCTCCGCACAGGGCTTCACTGGCTTGGCGCAGGACTTTACATCGTGGCCAATTTTGCTTTTGGCGCAAGCATTGTGTTTTACAACGCTTACCTGCCTGACATTGCCAGTCCTGCTCAGCGCGACCAAGTCTCTGCCTACGGATGGGGTCTTGGTTATTTGGGCGGTGGTGTGCTTTTGCTGCTCAACTTGCTGCTTTTCACATTCCGAGATGCACTGGGACTTTCTACGGATTGGGCAGTTCGCTTATCACTTGCTTCTGCTGGTCTCTGGTGGCTAGCATTTGCGCAACTTTCATTTGTGCGTCTCCGCTCTCGCTACGCTCAGGTTGCTTTGCCCAGCGGCGAGACCTACCTAAGTATTGCACTGCGGCAACTTCGCCAGATGCTGCGCAAAGTGCGCTCCTTGCCCGACACGCTCACCTTTCTCATGGCCTATCTTTTCTACAACGATGGCGTGCAAACCGTCATTGCGCTGGCATCGGTATTCGGTGCAGAGGAACTGAAGCTCGACACATCTACCCTCATACAGGTAATCTTGATGGTGCAATTTGTGGCGTTCTTAGGCGCTTTGGCATTTGGTCGCTTGGCACGCTGGATTGGCGCAAAGGCTGCAATTGTCCTCACACTCATCGTGTGGAGTTTGGTTACTGTGTATGCATACCAATTTTTACATACCGCCACGCAGTTCTGGCTGATGGCCGTTGTCGTCGCACTGGTGATGGGGGGCTCACAAGCCCTCAGTCGTAGCCTTTTTTCGCAGATGATTCCAAAAGGACAGGAGGCGGAGTTTTTCGCCTTCTACGAAATTTCAGAGCGCGGCACCTCTTGGATTGGCTTTGTGCTTTTTGGGCTTGCTAACCAGCTTGCAGGCAGCTTGCGTGTCGGTATTCTTTCGCTCATTGCACTGTTCAGCATCGGCCTTTTGATACTGCTGTTCGTAAATGTGTCGCGTGGCGCTCAGCGTGCCAACCCTGCACCCATCCAAGTTGGCTGAATTCTTATCGATTCTTACTGGCTCTATGCCAGCGCAGCAGGATTCTATGATGCGTTTCGTGTAGCAAATTCCCTTTTTCTTTTCGTAAATTGAATTAACTGTTACCTAAAGTTTGGATAAACACATTTCCACTATGCGCGTTACGGTTGATTCCCAATCAGGATTTTGTTTTGGTGTGCAGTTCGCTATTGAGATGGCGGAGAGCGAATTGCAAGAGACAGGTCATCTTTACTCGCTTGGGGATATTGTTCACAACGCAGCAGAGGTCAAGCGATTAAATGAGATGGGTTTAGAGACCATTACCAGAGAAGAGTTCTTCAAACTCCGCAATACGCGAGTGCTGATTCGTGCGCATGGTGAGCCACCCGAAACCTATCGATTCGCTCTCGAGAATAACATTGAGCTGATTGATGCGTCTTGTCCTGTGGTGCTAAAGTTGCAGCGGCGGGCGCGTGAGTTCTACGAAAAGGGCTACCAGATTATCATCTACGGTAAGAAAGACCACGCTGAGGTGATTGGTGTTAATGGTCAGTGCAATAACGAAGCAATTGTTATTAAGCACGCTGACCTGAGCGATGAATCTGAACTCTCACAGATTGACTTTAGCCGGAAAACTGTGCTCCTTTCGCAAACCACGCAAGACACCAAAGGTTTTTACCAGCTCCGTGACAACTTGCTTCAGCGCTTTGCAGCTAAAGGACAAGCCGAAAATTTTGATGTAGATTCCACTAATGCAGAGGCAGCTGAGTTTCTTGCAAAGGATACCATTTGTCGCCAAGTCTCCAATCGTGATGAGAAACTTAGCAAATTTGCTAAGCAGCATGAGGTGATTATCTTCGTTGCAGGTCGCAAAAGCTCAAATGGGAAGGTGCTCTTCGGTGTCTGCAAGGAAGCTAATCCTCGCACTTACTTTGTAGAGTATGAAAGCGAGCTGCAACCCGAGTGGTTCCGCCGTGAGGATGGTTCCCTTGTCGAAAGCGTTGGTGTTTGCGGTGCCACCTCTACGCCGATGTGGCAAATGGAACTGGTTGCCGATGTCATTCGCAAGAAATTTGCACCAGAGTCTGCAGCAGTCGGGAGCTGCAAGGCATGTTGAGCGTCAAATGCGCTGGTTATGAATTGCTTCACCTCTGACCTTCGTCCTTTGAACGCAGAAAGGGGCCGTTACCTACATTGGAGTTAGCCGCGTAACTGAAAAAATTAGGGCTGCGTGTCCTACTACAAAGCCGCTTCGCTCAAGCGGCATTTGTTCTTGGCTGCTAATCTTGCCCGAGCACTGCGCGGCCACTTGGCTGCACTCTCACCCTACGACAGCTGCACCACCTGACACTTTCTCCAACTTCACGCCCCATTTACCCAGCTTCTTGTAATCTAGTCCACTAAAGGCAGGCACTACAGAGGCAATTTCTGCAAAGATTTCTCGGGCGCTTTGATAAGGCCACTTTGTCCCCCAGTGTGCAGCCAGTTCTACCAAAATCTCCCAGCTTGGTCTGGCGTCAATTTTGTTTTCGTCCGTGTGCCAGCGGTCGAACTGCGTGCCGTGTTTATCGAGGCGGGACAGCGCCATCTCTTTCATCAATTCACGGTTCTGATGCTTCAGGGCTTTAGCAGGGCGTGCCAGTTGCACCACCCCTTCAAAATTCACATAGCTGCCAATGATTTCTGCAAAGGTTGCCGCTGGCAACACTACATCGGCTTCCTGCACCATTTGGCTCTGGTTGTATGGCATCACAATGAGCGTATCGAGCTTGAGCACGGTATCAAGCGAGAGGTGCGACTCAACTTCATCTTCAATCACAATCAGGCACTTTACCTTACCCACCTTGATAGCTTCGCTCAGCTCATCGGCGGAGAGTCCTTTGGTTTCGATTCCGAGAAGTTGGCAGCCCAATCGGTTTGGCGTCTTGTCGGCACGGATTAGCAAGTGGTCATCTTCGCCTTGAAAGTGCTCAAGGAAGTCCAAGTGTGGTGTGCCAATTATCTCAAAAGCCAGTTTCTTCGCAAGGTAATTCGTTTCCAGTGAGGCTCTGGCAGAGGCTAAGACAAATACTTCTTCTGGCTTGCATTGCTTGATGCGTTCAGCTGCTTTGGCAATAGCTGTTTTCCAATCTGTTTTGATTTGCTGCCCATTTTCCTTGACGCATGCACCGTTAGCACGGTTGTCGTTAATCCAGCGATAATTGAGGCGCGTTTCGTCCGAGATGAAGTATCCATTTACCTGTGGGTTGTAGCGAGGCGTAATGCGCATCACGCGATTGTTGCGCACCCAAAGCTGAATGTTTGAGCATCGTGCGTCATTGACGGCAATCGTGTCGGTAGCAGACATCTCCCACACGCGCGCTTTGAAACGGTGGTCAGTTGAAGTTAGGGCGCCTACAGGACAGAGGTCAATGATGTTCATTGCGTAGGGGTTTGCATCCAGCGTTGCGGGGTCGGCGGGGTTAGGGTAGTTGTTCCAGCCACGCTGTACAATTTCCAAGTCGAAGGTCTTGGTGTACTCATCGAAGAAGCGCACGCAGCGAGTGCAATTGATGCAGCGCTCGGCATCGAAAGTGATTTTCTTGCCCCATTCTACGCGCTTGGGTTTGTGGACTTTTTCAAACTCGTAGCGTGAGCCTTCAGGACCATACTTGTAGGTAATTTGCTGCAATGGGCACTCGCCTGCTTGGTCGCACGTTGGACAATCGAGCGGATGGTTGATGAGAATAAACTCCAAGACACCTCTTTGCGCATCGCGCACCATCTGCGAAGTATGGTGCGTCCGAACATGCATTCCATCGGAAATTTCCGTCGAGCACGCTGTGAGTGGTTTAGGGCTCCACACAATAACAGGCTTTCCAGTCTCATCAAGCACAGGTTGTTTGGTTGCGGGGTCTATTTTGGGCGTGCCCACCTCGACTAAGCACATTCTGCAGTTACCTGCTACAGAGAGCGCTGGATGATAGCAAAAGCGGGGAATATCGACTTGCTGCACTCCACCACAATTGATGCCGTCTGCAATTTGAATAATTGTTTGCTTTGGCTTGGCTTCATACTCTTTGCCATCAATGAAAATCTTGGGCATAACTTCGAGACTTCTTTGTTTCAAAAAATTTGGACTCTTCCCTTACGCCTCACAATGGTTCTACTGTGTAAAGCTCTATAGCACGTCCCCAGTCATAAATTGTAAGAATAGTGCTGTGGTAGACACCTGTAAACTTGATGCGCAAGCTATCGCTTTGAAATGCAGTTGGCAGATTTGTAGGCTCATAGCGACTGCGGTCGAGGTCATCTGCAACGATGCCAAAAAAGGTTGTCGAGTTAGGCAACTTCACACGCACAACCGTGCCCGTGTTCAGGGGTAGGTCTGATGCCTCATCGAATCCAAATGGGTTAGCGCAACCGCTGGCAAGGAGTAGGCACGCTGCCATGATTGCACGCATTGCTCTCATCATTGTCGCCGCTCAATGCTCGTAATTTCGCACGGAATTCCCCAGCCTGTCGGGCTTTCACGGTTGAGAATGTTGGCGGAGAATCGAACGCGCAAACTATCCTGCTTAAATTCCTGTGCAAGGTTAATTGGCTCATATCGCACGAGGTTGGAGCCGACAATGCCAAAGAAACTGCGTGGGTCAGTTGGTGGAAATACGCGCACCACGATGGCATTGTTGTCTCTCACGGTCTCTCGAATCTCTGTGCCTGTCACGCAACCCGATAGCAGCAAGAGGGTTAGACCTACGATTGCATACCTTCGCATATTTTTTGCCATATTGAAACCAAAATTTACAGAATCTATGCGGCTCAATCAATTGCCACACTGATTTTGGTATTCGGATACAGTGCAAGTGCTCGTGTAAGATAGCGCAAGAGCCGCTCTGAGAGCTTGGAAAGGCTGCTGGTCTCCAAAAAGCCGTGTTTTTCTTCGGTGTCTTCTAACTGCCGCTTGAAGTCGGCTTTAAGCCGCTCTTCAAAGACGTCTATCACCGCTTGTTCCAGCGATTCTCGCTCGTCTGCATGCAACTTTTCGCTTGGCACAATCCACGCTTTGGCTGTGTAGACGCTGGGCAAATACTTCACCTCAACATAGAAGGCTGCATCAGACCAATAGGCTTTTATGCGGGTGTAGACTTGAACTTCCTTCATTGAGGCGAACTTGGAACACTGAGCGCTGCAGCTTTTTTCTCTGGAAAGGACAAATCGGATGATTGGTCTTCCCCTTGAGGGCGTGGCGCTGCATTGGCTTCGGCTATAGCAGCCCTCTCCTCCTCACTTGGTTCATAAATCTCAAAGAGCTGGAAATCATCTATCCAGAGCATCAAGAACCCCACCACAAACTTTGTTAGGTAGCGCCAGTCTTCAGGATTCGGAAAATTTGCCCAGATGTCAGTGCTTGGAAAAAGATACCACTCGCTTCCTTCCCAGATTGCGCTGCAGAGCAGCACATAACCCGTGATGACATAAATTGCATAAAGCTGGTGATACTTCGTCTTGAAGGTGTGAAAAAATCGCTTCCGCCACGATGTATGTGCTTTTGATGAGGACAGGTCTTTGCTGGACAATGACGCAATGGACTTTTTTCGGTGCGCAAGTTTCATAGTCTTTCAGGTTTAGACACCGCTCACGGCTTTGTTCACATACTTCCACTCGTGTGGCAAGGAATCAGGCGTTTTGCAGTGCTTTTCGTATTCCTCGCGGAATCGCTGAATGCTGTATCGCACAGGCCACATGGCGCCATCTGCCAGCGCGCAAATCGTTCTGCCTTCGACTTGCGAGCAGATGGAAAGCAAGAGGTCAATGTCGCGCTTTTCCGCTTCGTTGCGCAAGAACTTGCCGTAGATGTGCTCGACCCAACCCGTGCCCTCGCGGCAAGGCGTGCACTGTCCGCATGATTCGTGATGATAAAAATGCGCCAGTCTTGCAATGACTTCTACGATGTCGGTATCCTCGTCCATCACGATGATGCCTGCCGTGCCAATCAGCGTGCCTGCTTTCTTCAGGCTTTCGGCATTCATGCCGATGCCTTCCGCCGCTTCGCCACGAATGATGGGCATGGACGCGCCGCCCGGAATAATCGCTTTGATTTTCTTGCCGCCACGCACGCCGCCCGCATACTTGTAAATCAAATCCAAAATGAGCGTGCCGCTTGGGGCTTCATAGACGCCGGGCTTATTGACATGTCCCGAAATGCCGAAGAGCATGGGGCCGGGGTGATCGGGCGCGCCGATTTTCGCGTAGGCTTCCGCGCCAATGTCAATGATGATGGGAATGTTTGTGATAGTCTCCACATTGTTGATGATAGTCGGGCAGCCCCATGCGCCCACGACGGCAGGGAACGGCGGCTTCAGACGCGGATACGCTCGCTTGCCTTCAATCGAGGAAATAAGTCCTGTTTCTTCGCCGCAGATGTAGGCGCCTGCGCCTTTGTGGATTACGAATTTCAGACTAAACCCTGAACCCAAGATATTTTCGCCAAGATACCCTTTTGCGTAGGCTTCTGCGACGGCTTTTTCCATCATTTCAATCCACTTGGTGTATTCGCCGCGAATGTAGAGGTAGCATGCATGGATGCCGTTGGCGTAGCAGGTGATAATTGCGCCTTCGATGAGTTGATGCGGATTTTGCTCGAAGATTTGTCGGTCTTTGAAAGTGCCGGGCTCAGATTCGTCGCCGTTGATGAGCAGGTAACGCGGTTTGCCTTCGGGCTTAGCAAGGAAACTCCATTTGAGTCCTGTGGGGAAGCCTGCGCCGCCGCGTCCTTTGAGACCTGACTTTTTGACTTCATTGACGATGTCGTCAGGCTTCATTGCGAAGGCTTTTTTGAGCGTTTGGTAACCGCCTTGCGCTTCGTAGTCGGCGATGTCGCGCAGGTGTCCTTTGGGCGAAAGATAGCCCTTCAAAATCATCGGTTTGTAGTCGGTCATACTGCTTTACTCCAAGTTTAGTAGCGCGTGGTTGTCTAAACGCTTAAACGCTTCGTCGCGCGAAAGCGATTCAATATCGCACTTTTTTGGCATTTTTGAAGCGCGCCCATGGCGAGCAAACAGGATAGAGCCTTTCAGTCCTTTCTCTTTTTACTTTTGAGCCAGTCAAACCAAACGGGAGGCGGAAACATGGAAGACGAAAAGCTAATGACGGAAGAAGAGCGAAAGCGTCTTGTCGCGGGAGTAATTGAGTAGGGGACTTTCGCTGGAGGAGAAAAAGAAGTTGCCTTAGGAGAATTTCAATGTGCTATCGGGATTGTCTTGCCGTTTGGTGATTTCAAATTGCGCGGGTGGCGGAAGTTCGCTTTATGCGCGCGATGTCAAGTTGTATTCGTCTTGAAAAACTTCCTGCCACGAGAGCGACTCGAGGTTGCACTTCTTTTGCATTTCCAGTTCGGCTTCTTCTTTTGCGTCTTGGAAGCATTCGTTCCAGATGGATTCAAGATATGCGCGGTTCAAACTTGGCGCATCTTCTTGAATGCGCTTGATTTCTCGCCGCGCGCTAAGGATTGTCTTCGCCCAACTGACAGAACGTTTCTCTGGCTGCGCTTTCCACTTAATCACGTGCGCCATTAGGAGCGTGAGAAAACTTTTCATTGCGCGCTTTTCTGAGCGGCTCATTGCGTCAATGAGGGCTTGAAGACCCAGCTTTGCTTGCTCTACATCGCCGCTCTCTAACGCTTCCCGAATAGCCTCGGCATGCAAGAGATGCGACTCCGTTGCGAGTTCCGTCCAATTTTTCATCGCTCTAACTCGTATTTCTCTTCAAAGACTTCGTTCCACGAAAGCGATTGAAGGTCGCACTGCCGTTGCATTTCGTCTTCGGCGTTTCGTTTGGCGCGCGCAAAGCATTTCTCCCACATCGCCTTGATGACTTCATCGGTGAGGCTGGGATTGGCTTCTTGGTAATCACGAATTTCCTCGCGCGCGTTGCGAATCGTAGCGACCCAACTTGCCGAGCGTTTTTCAGGTTGCGACTTCCACTTGATGATGTGCGTCATCAAGCGAATCAGATGACTGCGGACGGCATGCTTATCGGCTCTGGATAAGGCATTGATGAGTTCACTCACTCCAAATTCAGCTTCGGCGTAATTGCCTTCTTCGAGCGCGCGCTTTACGGCAACGGCTGTTAGGTAGTGCGATGTTGCGGCAAGGTCTTGCCAGTAATCCATCGTTACGATTCTGTCTTTATCCATTGTCGGTCAAGTCGTATTCGTCCTGAAAAACTTCCTGCCACGAGAGCGACTCGAGGTTGCACTTCTTTTGCATTTCCAGTTCAGCTTCTTTTTTGGCTTGCTGGAACGCCTTCTCCCACATCGCCCGAATCACATCGTCCGTGATGCTGGGTTCATACTCCTGCGTTGTGGCAATTTCGTCGCGCGCACTGGCGATTGAGACCGCCCAACTGACCGAGCGTTTTTCAGGTTGCGCTTTCCACTTGATGATATGTTTCATCAACCGAATGAGCTGGCTACGCACTGCGCGCCGTTCCGCTCGGCTCATTGCGTCCACGAGTTCGCTGAGACCTTCTTGGGCTTCGTCAAGGTTGCCCGCCGCCAATTCGCGCTGGATGGCTCTCGCGGTTTCAAGGTGCGAGGTTGTCACCAATTCTTTCCAATCCGTTTTCATCGCTGCAAGAAAAAGTGCCCTTGATGCAATATTGGACTTTTTTTCGTTCTCCATAAACTCTGACACGAAAAGACAGGTCTCTTAGACCTGTCCTTGTTGCATTTCGTAATATGTGCCTACTTTTGCTCCTAATGTTCATTCCCTTGCAACTTGCGTGATGCCAAAAATTCGTAGAGGTGGTAGCGCGTGAGCGCATCGTGCTCTGCTTCGGCAAAGAGTCTTTCGGCTTCCTCAGGGTGAGTCTTCTCTAGTATCTTGAAGCGGTTTTCCAGTCGCATAAATTCACGCACTGGTATCTTGGGCGCTTTGCTATCAAGTTTAAGCGGATTTTCACCTTTAGCAATCAGTTCAGGGTTGTAACGATATAACAGCCACTCACCAGACTCCACCATTGCCTTTTGATGCGCAAGGGCTTCAGACATTTCAATACCATGTGCAATGCAATGTGAGTAAGCAATAATCAGCGACACGCCTTCATAGGCTTCAGCTTCCAGGAACGCACGCAGCGTGTGCTCATCGCGCGCCCCCATTGCTATGCTGGCAACATAGACATTTCCATATGTCATTGCAATCAATCCCAAGTCTTTCTTGCGCGTAGGCTTGCCGCTGGCCGCAAACTTGGCCGTTGCGGCGCGTGGCGTCGCTTTTGAGGCTTGTCCACCTGTGTTAGAGTAGACTTCCGTATCTAGCACCAAGATATTGACATCTCGACCGCTGGCAAGCACGTGGTCTAAGCCGCCGTAGCCAATGTCATATGCCCAGCCATCGCCACCCACAATCCAGACTGATTTTTTTACAAGCATATCGGCTACAGCCAGTAGCTCGCGTGCTTCTTGGCGGTCAATGGTGTGTAGTTTGGCTTTGAGAAGCTCTACGCGCTCCCGCTGTTCGTGAATGTCGGCTTCAGTTTTTTGTTTAGCATAAATAAGCTGACCGACAAGGTCATCACCAATTTCAGATGAAAGACGCTTTAAGAGTTCCACTGCATACTCACGCTGCTTGTCAATAGAGATGCGGAATCCGAATCCAAATTCTGCGTTGTCTTCAAAGAGCGAGTTTGACCAAGCGGGCCCGTAGCCCTCACGATTCTTTGACCAAGGTGTGGTTGGCAAGTTGCCACCAAAGATAGATGAACAGCCTGTTGCATTGGCTACGATTGCTCGGTCGCCAAACAGCTGGGAGAGCAGTTTGATGTAGGGCGTCTCACCGCAGCCTGCACACGCACCTGAAAATTCAAAGAGCGGTTGCTGCAGCTGCTGCTGTTTGATAGCGGTTAGGTTGATTTTCAAGCGGTCGTATTCGGGAATCTCGAGAAAGAACTTCCAATTCTCACGCTCTTGCTCGCGTAGGGGCGCTTGGGGCGCCATCGTGAGCGCTTTGCGAGTGGGGTCGCTCTTGCTGCGCCCAGGACAGACTTCGACGCAAAGCGTGCAGCCTGTGCAGTCCTCTGGCGCAACCTGAATTGTATAGTTAAGATGCTCCCACGCACGGTCTTTGCCCGCAGTTGATTTGAACGTAGCTGGTGCCTTCGCCAGCACACTTGGTTCATAGACCTTGATGCGAATAGCTGCATGCGGACAGATCATCGCGCACTTGCCGCACTGAATGCAGAGGTCAAAATCCCAAACAGGGATTTCTTGTGCCAAGTTGCGCTTTTCGTATTGTGCAGTGCCACTTGGGTAAGTGCCATCGGCAGGCAGCTTACTTACGGGAATTGTATCGCCCTCACCTGCAATCATTTTGCCCAGCACCTCTGCAACGAAAGGTGGGGCATCGTCGCTAACAGGCGAACGCATTTCCTTTGTGCTGGTTACTTTTCTTGGGTAGTGCACTTCATAGAGATGCGCCAGCGTGTTGTCGACCGCAGCAAGGTTCTTGGCAATTACCCCTTCACCTTTTTTGCGATAGGCACTGCGAATGGATTCTTTAATTTGCTCAATTGCTTCCTCATGCGGCAAGACATCAGAAATTGCAAAGAAACAGGTCTGCATCACCGTGTTGATGCGCCCTGCCATTCCATTCTCGCGAGCCACTTTGTATGCATCAATTACATACAGCTTGATGTCTTTTTCCAAAATTTCTTCTTGCACCTTGCGTGGCAACTGGTCCCAGACTTCGTCGGGCCCATAGGGTGAATTCAGCAGAAACTTGCCGCCCTTTACAAGGCGCTTTAGCATATCGTATCGCTCCAGAAATATCCATTGGTGGCACGCTAAGAAATTCGCTTTGTGAATGAGGTATGCAGAGCGAATTGGCTCAAGACCGAAGCGTAGGTGCGAAATGGTCAGTGACCCAGACTTCTTGGAATCATACACGAAGTAGCCCTGCGCATAGTGATGTGGAATGTCGCCGATGATTTTAATTGTGTTCTTGTTTGCGCTCACTGTGCCGTCAGAGCCTAACCCATAGAAAATTGCACGCACGACGGAATCTGGCTCAATATCAAAGTCTTCATCATACTCCAAACTTGTGTGCGAGACATCATCGGTGATGCCGACCGTAAAATGATTTTTCGGAGGCTTTGCACTCAGGTTATCAAAAATGGCTTTTACCATTGCAGGTGTAAACTCCTTCGAAGAAAGCCCGTAGCGACCACCAACTACAAGCGGCATTGTGCGCAGCCAACTTTCAGATTGATGCAATCCTTCGTAAAGTGCGCTAACCACATCAAGGTAAAGTGGCTCTCCTGCACTGCCGGGTTCTTTGGTGCGATCGAGCACTGCAATTGCCTCGACGGTGGTGGGCAACGCTGCAATGAAGTCACGCACGCTGAACGGTCGAAAGAGATGCACCGTAATGACGCCTACAGCTTCGCCGTGTGCATTGAGATAATCAACGGTTTCTTTAATCGTCTCTGCGCTGGAGCCCATCGTAACAATCAGCCGTGTGGCATTCGGCGCACCGTAGTATTCAAAGGGTTGGTAGCGCCGCCCCGTGAGCGCTGCAAAGCGCTGCATCACTTGCCGAAGCACCTCAGGGAAGGCTTGGTAGTAAGGATTGACGGTCTCACGGGCTTGGAAGTAGACATCAGGATTTTGTGCCGTGCCACGAATGAACGGATGTTCAGGCGACAGCCGACGCTGACGATGCGCTAAGACATCTTCTTCGTCGATCATTGCGCGCATTTCGGCTTCACTCAGCACCTGAATTTTCTGAATCTCGTGTGAAGTGCGAAAGCCATCAAAGAAATGCACAATTGGCACGCGCGATTTAAGCGTAGCCGCTTGCGCTATTAGCGCAAAGTCGTGTGCTTCCTGCACCGATGTGGAGCATAGCATCGCAAAGCCAGTCGCGCGTGCCGCCATCACATCAGAGTGGTCGCCGAAGATAGATAAGGCTTGCGCAGCGAGCGAGCGAGAAGCGACGTGCATCACAAAGGGCGTTAGCTCACCAGCAATCTTATACATATTTGGAATCATCAAAAGCAATCCTTGGGAGGCTGTAAAAGTTGTTGCGAGCGCTCCCGTCTGCAGTGCGCCGTGCACGGCGCCTGCTGCACCACCTTCGGATTGCATTTCCACAATTGTAGGCACGCTGCCCCAGATGTTAGGAATATGCTGGCTTGCCCATTCATCGGATAATTCGCCCATTGGCGAGGCAGGAGTAATCGGGTAGATGGCAATAACCTCATTTGTGCGATACGCCACCATCGCCACGGCTTCATTGCCATCGACGGTTTTAACTTGGGTGGTCGCTTTTACCGAAGGCTCAATAAAGGCGGACATTACTGCATCTCCTTCCTACTTTACTTAACGAAACTCCCTAAATGCGAAGGAGCATCTTGAATAGGGAAAGGTATGGAAAAGAGCGTGAGTGTATCCCTGCGAAGAACGGGGCACACGGTCGATGTGGTCGATTTCTTGCGTAGGGTGTTGCGGCATAGCGTCGTTGCTGCAGCGCCCTGTGCGATGCAAGGTCGTGCTCAGACTCCTCTTGGCTTATGCTACGTCAATTCTTGTTCGCTCAGCTTAGACTTGCTAAGTTCTCTTGCAGCTTTGCCAGTGTGGCTTTTGCATTGGAGAGTTTTTCTCGCTCAGCGTCAATTATCTCCTTTGGCGCACGCGATACAAACCCTTCATTTGAGAGCTTTGCCTCCAGCTGCTTTACATAGTTCTCCGTTTTTTGAATTTCCTTCGAGAGGCGTGCTTTTTCTTTCTCAAAGTCAATCAAGCCATCCAGCAGAAGAAAAAGCTCACTGCCTTCTACCACTGCCGATGCACATCGCTTTGGTTTTGCCAAGCCCGTACCGACCGTTAGTTTCACGCGCGCCAGCTTTTCAATTAGGGCAAGGTTGGTGCTGAGCATCGTGGCTTCACTGGGCGACTTGGCATTTAGCACAGCATCTGTAATGATAGCTGGCGCCACATTCAGCACACTGCGCATACTGCGCACTTCACTGACCACCTTTTTCAAAAGCTCAAACTCTGCCTCTACACTTGGTTGAATATGCTCCGCTACAGGCATTGGAACTTTCTCTACTACAATGCTTTCGCTATCCTTGCGCACTGCCAAACTCTGCCAAATTGCCTCCGTAATATGTGGCATTAGCGGGTGCAGCATCTTCAGCGCTGCTTCAAAAACCCACATAGCTCGGCAGAGTGCTTCTTCACGTTCATTTGGTTGATTTGCACTTTGAAGTTTTACTTTCAGCATTTCCAAATACCAGTCGCAATAGTCGCCCCAAATAAAGTCGTAAGGAATTTTCGCTAAGTCATTGATACGCAGTTGCGCCACAGCAGCGTGATAGGCTTCCAATGCTGACGAGAGACGTGAGAAAATCCACTGCTCCATCAGCTCCAGCTCTCGCACCTCTACGCCTGCCAGCGACATTGCTCGATAGGCGGCGCTGAAGCGCTCAAGGTCGGAGAACATCTCGCTGCGATGCATGAGCAGAAACCGTGCGGCATTCCAGATTTTCGTGGCGAAGTTGCGTCCTTGTTCAACCTGCGGCGTGTCTTGGTCTTTCGTTACCTCCATCCGCACATCTTGACCAATCGGCGCAAGGTAGATGACCGTAAAGCGCAAGGCATCGGCACCGTATTTTTCAATCACATCCAGTGGATTGGGGGAATTGCCAAGTGACTTGGACATTTTCCGCCCTTGCCCATCGCGAATGATGCTAGTGAAATACACATTGCGAAATGGCACATCGCCCTTGAAATACAACCCTGCCATAATCATTCGCGCAACCCAGAAGAAAATGATATCAGGCCCTGTAACGAGTGTGGTTGTAGGATAGAAGGCTTTGAAGTCGTCGGTCTCCATTGAACTGGTGCCGTCCCAGCCGAGTGTGGTGAGCGGCCAGAGCCACGACGAAAACCACGTGTCCAGCACATCTTCATCTTGCCGAATCTCCTCAAGCGTCAGTGTGGGCTGCTGGGTGCGGAGTTTTTCGAGTGCTTCTTCTTTGGTGGCTGCCACTGCAAAGGTGCCATCGGGAGCGTAATAGGCTGGAATGCGATGCCCCCACCACAATTGGCGTGAAATGCACCAGTCTTGAATGTTCGTCATCCAGTGCCGATAGGTGTTTATCCAGCGCTCAGGATAGAACTTGATTCTGCCTTCCTCGACTGCGCGCAGTGCAGGCTCAGCCAGCGGTTTCATTTTCACAAACCACTGCTCCGAGAGATATGGCTCTACAACCACATCTGCACGCTCCGAGTAACCTACATTGTGCGTGTAGTCTTCAATTTTTTCCAGATTGCCTTGGTTGCGCAGAACTTCTTCTGCCTTTTTGCGAGCGACAAATCGATCTAAGCCTGAGAAAATGCCAAAGCCTGCTTCAATTTTGCCTGTCTTGTCAATCGCACAAATGAAGGGCAAGCGATGTCGCTCGCCGATTTGATAGTCGTTGGCATCATGCGCGGGTGTAATTTTCAGTGCACCCGTGCCAAACTCCATTTCCACATATTCATCGGCGATGATTGGAATTTCTCGCTTCGTGAGTGGCTCAATTACGATTTTGCCAATAAAGGACTTATACCGCTCATCATTCGGATTGACGGCAACTGCCACATCTGCCAGCATGGTTTCGGGGCGGACGGTCGCAATGGTGATAAATTTCTCTGGCTCATCTTTGAAGAAGTAGCGCACATAGTAGAGCTTATCGGTCTGGGTTTTCATTATGACTTCTTCATCGGAGAGCGCTGTCTGCGAGACAGGACACCAGTTGATGATTCGCTTGCCGCGATAGATGAGTCCATCGTTATAGAGTTTGATGAAGGCGTGCATTACAGCCTTGGAGGCGCTTTCATCCATTGTAAAGAGGGTGCGTCGCCAGTCAGCCGAGACGCCTAATCGGCGGAGCTGTTTTAAGATGAGGTCGCCGTATTCATTGCGCCATTGCCAGACGCGCTCCAAGAATTTTTCTCGCCCCAAGTCGTAGCGCGTGAGTTTTTCCTTGCGCAGCTCTCGCTCCACGCGCGTTTGTGTGGCAATGCCAGCATGGTCTGTCCCCGGCAGCCAGAGTGATTCATAGCCCATCATTCGGTGGTAGCGAATCAGGAGGTCTTGAATCGTGTTGTTGAGCACATGTCCCATCGTAAGGCTGCCTGTAATGTTGGGTGGCGGCATAAGAATCACAAAGGGCTTTTTTTCGCCCCGCAACACAGGTGCGCTTTCGGCGTGGTAGAGTCCTAACGCTTCATAGTAATCTGAGTTGTATTTTGCCTCAATAGTCTGGGGCGCGTAGGTTTTATCAAGGTAATCACGTTTTGCCGTCTCGCTTGCTGACATAGTTTAATTTGCTTGTGAAATTGGCTTAAAAAGATATGAAAGTTAGCTAAAACGCCGCTTGAACAGAGCACAAATGAGCGCATCGTTTCAAGACGCATTTGAGCAGGTTCGGCAGCTTGTTCAAGTCTTCAAGGCAAATGAAGACGCCTACCTTGACCCCGCTTACTCCGAAGCGCAAGCGCGACAAGATTTCATCGATGCCTTTTTCATCGCGCTGGGTTGGGACGTGCGGCACGAGCGTCAAAAAAATCCTTATGAACAAGAAGTCAAGATTGAAAACCGCGTAGCGACGCAAGGCGCGCAACGCCGCGCCGACTATGCGTTTTTCATCGCGCCTAATTTCCGAGACGAAGACGTGAAGTTTTTCGTCGAAGCCAAAAAGCCATCGCTTGCGCTTAGCGCCGCCGACCACTACTACCAAACGATGCGCTACGGCTGGAATCGCAAAACGCCCCTCGCCGCGCTCACCAACTTCAGAGAGTTTCACATCATTGATTGCCGCTACAAGCCCAACATCGCTTATGCGCTCGATGGCGGCATCAAAGTTTTCAGTTGCGACGATTACCTCGACGAAGAAAAGTTCGCTGAACTCTACTACCTTTTCAGCCGCGAAGCCGTCGCAAACGGCGCGCTTGAAAAATTTGCCGAGTCTCTTCCCAAGCCCAAAGGCAAAGCCGCTCAAAAAGGCTTGTTCAAAGGCGGCTTGAAAAAGGTCGACGATGCGTTCCTTGAAAGCCTCGACGGCTACCGCGAAACGCTCGCCAAAAACTTCAAAGCCAAAAATCCGCATCTCGACGGCGAAACGCTCACCGAAGCCGTCCAGCGCACGCTCGATCGGCTCGTTTTCATCCGCTTTTTGGAAGACAAGCAAATCGAAGAGCCGCTCGTCAAACGGTTTGGCGACAAAGGCGATTCGTGGAAAGCCTTTCGTTCCTACTGCCGCTCGCTCGAACCCAAATACAACGGACTGGTTTTCAATCCGCACACCGTCATTGATAGCGACGACTTCAATCCGCCTGACGAAGCCGTATTCGGGAAAATTTGCCGAGAACTTTCCGACGACCATTCGCCCTACGACTTTGGACAAATTCCGATTGCGATTTTGGGAAGCATCTATGAACGCTTCTTGGGGAAGGTGGTGAGCGTTACGGATTCGCGCGCCAAAGTGATTGAAAAGCCCCAAGTTCGCAAAGCGGGCGGCATTTACTACACGCCCGAATACATCGTGCGCTACATCGTCGCTGAAACCGTTGGCAAGCTCATTGAAGGCAAAACGCCCGATGAAATTTCCAAAATGGCGTTTGCCGACATCGCTTGCGGCAGCGGCTCGTTTTTGATTGAAGTCTATGCGACGCTCTTGGATTATCACGAGCGTTATTACGCCGCCAATCCTGACAAAGCAAGGCAAGGCG
>JANWWA010000014.1 GCA_025056565.1 Chloroherpetonaceae bacterium
ATAGATAAACCTAATCCTGTGCCTTTCCCAACCTCTTTTGTCGTAAAGAACGGTTCAAAAATCTTCTTCTGCAGCTCTGCGGAAATTCCAATACCGTTGTCTGATACTTGGATATGCACATAGTCCTTGTCTTTATCCAATGTGCGGAAAAGAGGACTTTGCTTATCCTGCAAAAGTGCAGTTGTGAAGGCGATAAACGCTTCACCGCTATCCAGCCGTGATGGCATTAGTGCATCGGCTGCATTAACGGCAAGATTAACAAAGACTTGCTGCAATTGGTTTTCATCGCCGTAAATGAGGGGCAAGTCTGGAGCAAGGGATTTTCGAATGTTGATGCGTTTGTCGAGCGTATGTTCCATAATGGTGAGGGTGCTTTCAATCACCGCATTGATAGAGAGGGGCTTGGGCGAAAAGTTATTCTGGCGCGCAAAGCCCAAGAGCTGACGCGTG
This sequence comes from Chloroherpetonaceae bacterium, assembly GCA_025056565.1. Taxonomy (NCBI): domain Bacteria; kingdom Pseudomonadati; phylum Chlorobiota; class Chlorobiia; order Chlorobiales; family Chloroherpetonaceae; species Chloroherpetonaceae bacterium. Next base: position 451 of record JANWWA010000014.1, read on the forward strand.
ATAGCAATAGCGCGGTTGGTCGCAGATTCTGCACGTGCGACTGGCGTCGCTAAATCTGTGCGCTCACCGATGAGCATTTTTAGCAGCTCGAGATTACCCGAGATGGCAGCTAGTAAATTATTGAAGTCATGTGCAATGCCGCCTGTGAGTGTGCCTAAGGCTTCCATCTTTTGTGCCTGAATTAGCTTAGCCTGTAACGCTTCACGCTCAAGCTCTGCGTAGTGCTTTTGCGTGTTGTCGAGCGCTACCCCTAAGACGCCCACCACTTTTTTCCGTTCATCATAGAGTGGCGATAGGTGATACTCAAAGAAGCACTCTTCAAATGCTGCTTGATTGCTTAGGCTCTCGCCCGACAGGGCTTTTGCAATATCGGCAAGGAACACCGTGTTGCGGGAGAACAGCTGATAGACTGATTTGCCAATGAGTGAGTGCGAGTCATAACCCAATTTTTCTAAGCCCTTCCCAATTGCCAGCGAGAAGACGCCTAAGGCATTGAGTGAAAAGAGCACCACAGGGTTGTTTTCCACAATTTCACGCAGTTGCGCTTGCGACTGGGCAAGTGCGACCTCTGCCTTTCGCTGCTCAGTTACATCTTCCAGCACGCAGAGCAATCCACTGGATTTTTCATCTCTACCCTGTAGTTTTGCTAGCGACAGTGAGACAATGCGTTCTGTTCCGCTGTGATGGCTCTGGTAAATCACTTCGCCTTGCCACGCCCCCGCTTGCTCCAAAGCGGCTTTTGCTTCTTGACGCGCCGTTTTGCTCAGATACTTGTAGCGCATCACTTCCTCGCTCCGTCGCCCAATCATCTCACCTCGCGTTACACCGTGAAAGGCTTCAGCTGCACGGTTGGCAAAGCTAATGTAGCCTTGCGCATCAATTGCCAACACGGCTTCACGCATTTGCTCCAAGACCTGTGCTTGAAACCGCAATTTCTCCTCAGCTTGCTTTCGCTCTGTGATGTTTGCCGCTACAATACAGATACCCATAATTTGATTTTGCACATCGCGCACAGGCGTTATCCTTACCTCGACCCAGTGCTTTTTACCTTGTCGCAGCAGCGGCGCTTCAAAGAATCGTGTCTCACCTGCCAGCACAGCTTCTAACTCTTTGCGGGCATAGCTTTGTTCTTCTGCCGTTTCTAACCACTGCAAGATGGGGTCTCCGATGCGAAGGGGTGTGCTGCTGAGTGATTTTGCAACCTCAAATGCATTCTGATTTTGCGCTCTCACAATCAGCTCACGGTCGCACAGCGTAATGCTGTATGGTATGCTGTTGAAAATAGCTTTTAGTTCTGCTTCGGACTGGCGTAGCGCTTGCTCGAACTCTTTTTTCTCGGTGATGTCCTTGACCGTGCCAATCGCAGCAGGGAGACCTTGATAAAGCGTGGTCGCAACTGTTACAATTGCTGTAATACGCCGACCGCTTTTGTGCAGCAGCCTCACTTCATACTCGCCTGATATGCGCGTTTGCTTTTCGAATTGCTGCGCCAGCTCCAAGATAGTGTGGCGATCTTCGGGTGCAATTACTTCCAGCACATCACAGCCAATTAGTTCTTCGCTGCTTCGCCCAAGCAGCCTTAGCAAAGAATGGTTAGCAAAGACGAACTTCATTTCTTGCACGAGATATACGCCATCTTTGCTATGGCTTACAAGCGTGCGATATTGCTCTTCAGATTGCGCTAATGCGCTTTCAATGTCCTTCCGCTCCGTGATGTCACGCGCTACGCCCACAACTATCCAGCAGTCTTGCTCTGCATCAAATTGTGGTGAGAGGGTGCTTTCCAGCCAGCGCAGTGCCCCGTCCTTGCGATGAAAGCGATACTCCCGTGTGATAGACTCGCCTTCAAAAATCTTTGCATACGCTTCCTCTATGGCGTGCTTTCTGTCATCTGCATAGACATTATTCATCCACAAAAACTTATCCTGCAACATTTCTTCAGGTGTAAAGCCAAAGACCTTTTCGCAAGAAGGCGAGAAGAAATCATACTCAAAGTCACGGTTTGGATACACCCGAAATCGGAACACGCCATCGTTGATACTCCTTAGAATCATAGAGAGCTTGGCATTGGACTCTTCCAGTGCCTTTGCTGTCTGCGTTACTTCGGTGATGTCTTCAACCTGAGATACCAGATAGGCAGGGCTACCGTCGGCATGGCGCGCTAAACCCGTGCGCACACGCACATAAACAGGCTGACCGTTTTTGTGCAGGTATCGCTTTTGCAAGGTGTAGTGCGGCACTTCACCACGCAGCAGTTTTTCATCGCTCTCGACAGAAATGGAGAGGTCGTCTGGATGCGTAATATCTTGAAAAGTCAGCTCAAGCAGCTCATCTTCGGTATAACCAACCATCTGACAGAATGCTGGATTGACTTCAATAAACCGACCGCTTAACATACAGCTAAACACACCAATTGGTGCTGCATCAATCATTGCGCGCAAGCGTTCCTCACTGACCTTGAGCTGCTCTTGCATTCTCGCCCGCTGAATTGCAAGGCTGATGACATTGACAGTAGCCTCAACAAACTCCAGTTCCATTGAGTCAGGGCGACGTGGCTCTGTGGAATAGAGCGCCAGCGTGCCAATCACTTCTCGTGTGGCGTTATTCAAAATCGGTGTCGACCAGCAGGCGCGTAGACCGTAGGGACGCACAAGGTCGCGATAATCTTCCCAGAAAGGGTCAGTCTCCACATCTTCGGTAATCACTCGCGTTTTGAGGTAGGCTGCCGTGCCGCAAGAGCCTCTGTTCATTCCAATCGCGATACCATCAACTTGCTTGTTGTACTCATCAGGCAAGCTGGGCGCTGCACACATCCGCAGTCGATTGTTTTCTATCAGCAGGACGGAGCAGAGCACATCACCCAAATAGGCCTCCACCGCAAGGCATAGTTCGGTCATCGCATCTTGCAGCGACGCACCGCTTGCCAAGAGCTCTAACACGCGTGCCTGCACACGGCGAATTTCGCTTTGCTGCCGCCGCTCCGTAATATCGCGCACGGCAAGGATGATGGCACGAATTGCGGGATTTTGCAGCTCATTGCGCGCTCGCACCGCCACCACACGCCGCAATCCGTTTTTTGGAAACAAGCGCACTTCAAGCGACTGCTGCGACAAATCCAGTTTGTTTTCTACCACTTCTTCCAAACGGTCGCGCGCAATCGGGCGGTCGTCAGGGTGAATAAAGTCCAATACATTTTTGCCCTGCAGCTCACTGACTTTGCAGCCAAAAGTAGTTTCTACTGATAGGCTGGCATAGTGAATTATGCCTGCTTGGTCAATTAGCACAACAGTATCAGATAGCTGTTCAACAATTGCACGAAAATCTATCGCTCTATCGGCTGACAGCGCCACTTGCTCTGCTTGACCTACGGTTTCCACAGATGGGGCAGGCTTAACACTTTCTTTTGCAGGCAACGCCTCCGAAGAAGCCCAGTCTTCAGCTGTTTTTTCTTCAATCGAAGTCGGTGTGCTGGCTTCGTCAGCGGTCGGTGATTCAGGAACGCCCGCACTTGATTCATCAATGAAGGGCGGGTCTAACGCGGTCGCACTTGACACTTCTGGCGAGGGTGACTTGGATGTGAGCATTTCGGACGAAAGTGACAAGCCTTCTGCGGCTGTGGGCGACTCACCAGAAAACGGCGATTCTGTGACGGGCGCAGTAGGCATTTCCAAAAAGGGTGAATCGGCTGCGTGGGCAGTGGGCACTTCTAAGAATGGCGGATTTGTCTCTGCGTCTTGGGTGCGTGCTGATACCTCTAAAGTTTCCGAGTTTGGCGACTCTGCCACCGCTGCGTCTGCTGCGTGCCCTGATGTGGAAATTGTCGGTGCTGGCGTGCTACTGTGTGCCGTTAGGTCAGTGTGAGGTATGGTCTCAAGCGGAGGTGCAGCGTCAGAAAGTGGCAACTTTTCAGCCAGAGAGGCTTGCAGCGATGCAATAGATGCCAGCAGTGAGGATTCTGGTGGCGTAGATGTTTCAGGTTCAGGCACTCTGTTTGGCAGAACAGTGCTAGCTTCACTAGCGACCTGACTTGGCGTGTTAGCCTGCTGCGCTGCCGCTGGACGGGCAGAGTCAGCTGACTCTTCGGGCTTTTCTGCATTTTTGGGCTTGAAGGCTGCTGTTCGCTGCAGTGCTTCCTCAATTGCACTTGCTAAGTGCTGTCGGTGCTCTTTGAATACATAATCCGATGCGCCTTTCTCGAGCATTTTTAGTGCTATGGCGGTCTCTCGCACCGAAGAGAACACGATGAACGGCACAAGTGGGAACTTCTGGCGCAGCAGCTTAATTGCTTGCTCTGCCGTGCCATCCTCCAATTGATACTCCGAAATCACCACATCGGCTTGGAGCTCATCTAATTCCTCGCTTAGTTCTTGCAGAGACGAGAGCCGTTCCAGAGTCGCATCGGGGAACGCAGTTTTCAGGGTTAGCAGGGTTAGGGCTGCATCGGAGAGATTGGGCTCGAGGTGGAGTATGCGCATAGCTCCTTTTTCAAAGACGTCAGATTACAAAAGTGCTTTTGTGCCTGCGCTCTACAGCTTGCGTCACGCAGTTGGCTAAGTAGATTTGTGTCGTTTCTGCTTGCATAGTGCATTTATTCAAACAGCGCTTCGGCAAACTTCTCTCGGTCAAAAATTTGCAGGTCATCAATTTGCTCACCGACACCGATGTATTTGACGGGGATATTCAGTTCATTTGAAATAGCAATCACGACACCGCCTTTCGCCGTGCCATCGAGCTTGGTGAGCACCAGTCCAGTAACCTCTACGACTTTGGTAAATTCTTTGGCTTGGTTCAGGGCATTTTGTCCTGTTGAGCCGTCGAGCACCAGCAGGACTTCATCAGGTGCCGACGGCAATTTCTTCTTGATTACGCGTTTGATTTTTGCCAGCTCTTCCATTAGGTGCGTTTTGTTGTGCAGGCGTCCTGCCGTATCAATCAGCACAATGTCAGTTTTCTTAGCCAGTGCAGAGCTTATTGCATCGAAGACCACCGCACTGGGGTCACCGCCTTGACCGTGCGCCACAATCGGCACGCCTGCGCGTTCTGCCCAAATCTCGAGCTGTTCAGTCGCTGCCGCACGAAACGTATCCGCTGCAGCTATTAGCACCGACTTGCCCGCTTGCTTGTAGTGATGTGCCAGCTTGCCAATCGTTGTCGTTTTGCCCACACCATTGACGCCCACAATCATAATCACGTAGGGTTTGTGAGGAATTGGGGCATCAAAGTCTACCAGCGTGGTTTGGCGTGCATCAATCAGCATTTTTTGAATTTCACTGCGCACCATCTTTTGCAGCTCTTCTTCGCTCATATAGCGCTCTTTTTTAGCGCGCGCTGCGACCGCTTCTACAATCTTGAGCGTGGTTTGCACGCCTACATCAGCAGCAATAAGAATTTGCTCAAGCTCTTCGAGAAATTCATCATCAATCTTAGTTTTGCCCTTTACAAGGCGCGCAATTTTCCCTGAAAGATTTTCGCGCGTCTTTTTTAGTCCCTCCTTCAGACGAGAGAGCTTAAAGGCATCAAAGAAACCCATTGTCCGTGCCAGTTTTGTTCGCTGAACTTTATCCTCCGACCGCACTGCCAAGGCGCAGCGTTTCACCAAATTTACAAGCCTTACATCAATCAGATTTTATGTATTTTGCCAGAATATAAAACTCCGTGCGAAATGTCGTTTACACGCATTTCAGAAATTGGTGAGTTCGGGCTAATCCGCCGCTTGCACCACATTTTGCAGCCAACTGAAGCCAAATTGCCATCATTGCGCAAAGGCATTGGCGACGACTGTGCAGTGGTCGCTTTGCCAGATGGCAAGTGCCAAGTGATTTCTACTGACCTGCTTGTAGAGCATATTCACTTCGACTTGCTTACCACGCCTCTTGAGCACTTGGGCGCAAAAGCGATTAGCGTTAATGTCTCAGATATCTGTGCAATGAATGCTCTGCCGCTTTATGCAACTGTTTCGGTTGCCCTCTCTGGGAAAATCTCAGTTGAAATGATGGAATCGCTCTACAAGGGAATGAAAGAAGCGGCGGAGCAATACGGCATTGCCATCGTAGGTGGCGATACTTCTGCTTCGACTGCGGGTTTTGTTATCTCCGTTACAATTGTTGGTGAAGCCGATGCGGCACAGCTCACATATCGCAGCGGTGCTCGCGTTGGGGACTTTATCTGTGTAACTGGTGATTTAGGTCGCTCATATGCTGGTCTCAAAGTCCTAATGCGTGAGCGCCAAATGATGCTTGAATACTTTGCCGAAAACCCTGAGGCAGATCAAGCATCTTACAAGCCTGATATGGAAGAGTATCAAACCGCTATCAAGAAGCATCTTTTGCCTGCTGCGCGGCTCGATATTGTTCGCTTTTTTCACCAGCACTGCATTGTGCCTACATCAATGATTGACATCTCAGATGGTTTAGGCTCTGAAATCAAACATATCTGCGAACAGTCGGGCACAGGCGCACTGCTTGAAGAAAGCAAGTTGCCTATTCTCTCCGAAGTGCGTGAAATCGCTAGTGAGTTCGAGGACGATGCTCTTGTTTATGCACTATTTGGTGGCGAGGACTATGAGCTTTGCTTTACTATTCAGCCCAGCGACTTTCCAAAGATTGAGCAAGCAAAAGACATTTATGTCATCGGTCAAATTCAGCCCAAAGAATTCGGCATTAAGCTGCGCGATATATACGGGCGTGACGAAGACCTCTCACAACACTCAGGCTTCGATCACTTTGCTGCGCCCAAACCACAAGAGCCGCATCACAACCATTCGCACGACGAGGAACATGACCATGACGCAGAGGCCGATTCTCCCGCTTAGGGCAAGCTACGGTAAAGATTCCTGCAAGGCTTTGAGCAATACGCCTTCGCTTTCAGTCAGGTTGATTTTTTTCTCTCGGCATACCTGCGCTACCTCAGAGAGTGCGACCACTGCATTCATTGCATCAGGCACCTGACGCAATGCTTGCAAAGCTTGTTTTACAGCACCCACCTTTACCCACTCAACCGCAATCTGGCGGCACATTTCTAGTTGCTTTGTATGTGCCTTGATTTCAGGCAGCGCTGTGATGCTTGCTTGAAATGCTGAGTCTGCCTTGTCTGACTTGGCTTTGTGCAGTTCGACAGCCACAGTAGCCATGGCCTTCACTTTCACCTCTGGATTAGCCAGATTTGCCCTTAGACTTAGTGCTTCCAGGAGCAACGGTAGCGCCTGTGCTGGCTCACCAGCTTGCGTGAAAGCAAATCCTACCTCAAATGTAGCGATTGCACGATGCTGCGGGACTTTTACGCGCTGCATTGCTAAGTTTGCCTTGCTAAACATTTTTGCTTCGGCAAAATCCGCCGCCAATTCTGCTGCGACAGCCGACTTGTCAAAGTCCACTGGAATCGCATTAATTGCTGCAATCGCTTCATCGGCTTTGGTTTGCGCCTCGCTTGGGAAACCTGCTTGCGCCAGCACTACCGCAACTTTGCCAATCGCCTCTGCCCGATTGGACGTGTTGCGAATTGAGCGCGCCAGTTGATACATCTGTTCAGCCACTTGCTTCGCTTCAGCACCTTGCCCTTGGCGCCCAAGCTGCACCGCAATTTGGCTAAGCACCTTCAAACGCTCTGGCACATCGGGGATAGCGGCTGCAAGAGACTGTGCCACAGTGAATTCCTTTACTTGCAAAAGCAGTTCTACCAATGCTTCACGAACCGCCATTGCACTGGCTTTGTCATTCAGCTTGCTTACACTGGCTACAGCACTCTGCAGCACCTTTTTCCCATCGGCTTGGCGCTGCGCTTGGAAAAATTCCACTGCCAGTCTCCCAAGCTCTGTTGCTGCATCGGGGTCGTCTGGGAAGTTTTTTGGTAGCGCCAGTGCCTCTTTTAATTGATTTGCTCCTTTCCTTTCGTCGCCAAGTTTGAAGTAAAGGAGTGCCAGCTGTCCTGACAAACTAATTTGGCGCACATCGGCATCGAGGGCAGGTATAGCACTGCTCAGTGTTTCCAAGAGATTCTGTGCTTTTTCCTTCTTACCTGCTTTGAGATACGCATTAGCCAGCATGAGTTGAAGTGATGCGCTATCAAACGCATCGGAGAGGTTTTGCATCAGCACTTGAACGGTGTCTGCCATACTCATCTCAATTCCTGCCGATAGCACACGCATCAGCATGGCTGATTTTTCTGCGGCATTCGTCAGCCGATTGGTTTCTTGCAAGGCTTCTACCCAGATGGCTGCAGCTTGGATGGGTTTTTGCATCGCAAAGTGCGCTCGAGCGATGGCACTGAGCGCATTAGCCCGCCGCTCTGCTCCAACGACTTTTTCCATCAGCGCGCTGTAGCTGAACGCCAAGAGACTATCTGGCGAAATTGTCTTCGCTGCATCCGATGGGCTTTGTGGAGTTGAGGTGCTTTGTGCGGGTAGATGTGGCGATGAGATATGAAAGAGCGTAGCAATGCAGCAGCAGACAAATAGCGTTTGCTTCATTTTGCTGGAAACTGTGTTGAAAAGTTGCGTAACTTTGCAATCAACAAGCGTGCAAATTTCGTTCCTTTGCGCTTTTCTATGAAAGCCCAAGTTCAAGCCTATTTTGAGTCCTTGCAAAACCACATTTCGTCTTCCATTGAAGCGATTGACGGAAAAGGCAAGTTTATTGAGGAGTGCTGGCAGCATCACTCAGGCGGTGGCGGGCGCACCCGTGTGATGCAGGATGGTGCTATTTTTGAAAAAGGTGGCGTGAATTTTTCTGCCGTCAGTGGCATTTTGCCTGAAAAGATGGCAGCGAAGATGAACACCACCGTTTCGCCTTATTTTGCAACAGGCGTCTCCGTCGTGCTGCACCCCTACTCGCCAATGATTCCAACGGTGCATTGCAACTATCGTTACTTCGAGCAATACGACGACAACGGTGAGCTTAAAACGGCTTGGTTTGGTGGCGGCGCTGACCTTACGCCTTACTATCCCTTTCTTGAAGATATCCAGCACTTTCATCGTGTGCATAAAGCAGCCTGCGACAAACACCACCCTGACTTTTACCCGCGCTTTAAGGCATGGTGCGACGAATACTTCTTTCTGCCGCATCGTGGTGAAACCCGTGGCGTGGGCGGCATTTTCTTTGACTACCTGAAAGACAACCTTGCGGAGACCTTTGAGTTTGTGAAGTCTTGCGGTCAAGCTTTTACCGAAGCTTACTTGCCGATTGTCGAGCGCCGACGCAATGAACCGTTTGGCGAGAAAGAAAAACACTTTCAGCGCTTGCGGCGCGGACGCTATGTGGAGTTTAATTTGGTCTATGACCGAGGCACCCTTTTTGGTTTGGAGACGCGTGGGCGCACCGAGTCTATTCTGATGTCGCTGCCCAAAGAAGCTGGCTGGGAGTATAACTACTCACCGCCACCGAACTCTCGTGAAGCTGAACTCTATAAATGCCTCGTGCCACGTGATTGGCTTTCGCTGGATCGGCTCTAAGGCACGACGCTACATAGAGAGCAGATGGCGTTTGCTCAGTTCGCTGCACCTGCTTCCACTTCATTGTGTTTTCCTGACTACTACTCACGATATAGCCGTGTCTTGCCGCTACAAAGTTTCTTACAAGTTGCTATCTTCCTTCATTTGTCAGCAGCCTTTGCCAAGGCGCTCAGGCAACACTTTTTAACACAACAAAGGAGGAACACCGATTATGCGCAAGCCAACCTTACTTTGGATTTTTGTATGCCTGCTCTTTGTCTGGGAGAGCATTGCGCAAACGCAGGCACAATTCAGCGAAAAGCTCTATGATGCATTGAAGTGGCGCTCAATCGGGCCGTATCGTGGCGGCCGCTCCTGCGCCGTAACGGGCGTGGTTGGGCAGCCAAATGTGTTTTACTTCGGTGGCACAGGTGGTGGCGTTTGGAAGTCCACCGACGCTGGCGCCAGCTGGGTTAATGTCTCAGATGGCTTTTTTGGTGGCTCAATCGGTGCAGTTGCCGTGAGCGAATCCGACCCGAATGTTATCTATGTTGGTGGTGGCGAGAAAACCTTGCGCGGCAATCTCTCACACGGCTACGGCGTCTGGAAATCAACGGACGCGGGTAAAACATGGAAATCAATGGGGCTTTTGGATACGCGCCACATCTCGCGCATTCGCATTCACCCCAAGAATCCTGACCTTGTCTATGTTGCTGCAATTGGGCACGCTTTCGGTCCAAATCCTGAGCGCGGCGTATTTCGCAGCAAAGATGGCGGTAAGACATGGGAGAAGATTCTCTTTGTCAGCAACGATGTGGGCGCGGTGGACTTAATTCTTGACCCATCTAACCCACGCATCTTATATGCCTCCACGTGGCGAGTGCGTCGCACTCCCTACAGCTTTGAGAGCGGTGGCGAAGGCTCTGGACTGTGGAAATCCACAGATGGCGGCGACACATGGGAAAACATCTCGCGCAATGAGGGTTTACCAAAAGGCACATTAGGCATTATTGGCATTGCGGTCTCACCTGCTAACCCAGAGCGCGTGTGGGCTATCATAGAAGCCGAAGAAGGGGGCGTGTTTCGCTCCGATGACGGCGGCAAAAAGTGGCAGCGCCTTAATTCTGACCGCAGCCTACGTCAACGTGCATGGTATTACACACGCATCTACGCTGACCCCAAAAATCCTGATGTCGTCTATGTGCTCAATGTTGAGTTTCATCGTTCCAAAGATGGTGGCAAAACTTTCAGCACCATTCCTACGCCTCACGGCGACCACCACGACCTTTGGATTGACCCCAATGACCCAAATAGAATGATCATCGGTGATGATGGCGGTGCACAAGTGAGCATTGATGGTGGCGAGACTTGGACTACTTACCACAACCAACCGACCGCACAATTTTACCGTGTGACTACCGACAACACTTTCCCTTACCGCATCTATGTCGCACAGCAAGACAACTCTACTTTACGCATCTATCACCGCACCAGCGGCAACGCGATAACAGAGCGCGACTGGGAAGAAACCGCTGGCGGTGAGTCAGGACATATTGCCGTCGACCCGAAAGATAATGACATCGTCTACGGCGGCAGTTACGGCGGACTTTTGGAACGGCGCAATCATCGCACAGGCGAAAGCCGCTTTATCAATGTCTATCCTGATAACCCGATGGGACACGGCGCCGAAGGAATGAAATATCGTTTCCAATGGAACTTCCCAATTTTCTTTTCTCCGCACGACCCTAATACCCTTTATGCCGCTGCAAACGTGCTTTTCAAAACCACCAACGAAGGACAGTCGTGGGAAGCAATTAGCCCTGACCTTACACGCAACGACAAGACCAAGCTTGGTCCTTCTGGCGGTCCAATTACCAAAGACAACACGGGTGTAGAGTATTACTGCACGATTTTTGCTGCGGCAGAATCCCCTATTGAGAAAGGCGTTATCTGGTGTGGCTCCGACGACGGACTCATCCACATTACTCGCGATGGGGGCAAGACTTGGACCAATGTTACCCCAAAAGATTTGCCCGAATGGTCAATGATTAACTGCATTGACATTAGCCCACACGAGAAAGGCTGTGCTTACATTGCTGCCACACGCTACAAACTTGATGACTTTACGCCCTACCTCTACAAAACCACTGACTACGGCAAAACTTGGAAACGCATCACAGTGGGGATTGCCAAAGACCACTTTACACGCGTCATTCGCTGCGACCCTGTGCGTAAAGGCTTGCTCTTTGCAGGCACAGAAAGTGGCGTCTACATTTCCTTCAATGATGGCGAATCGTGGCAGCCGTTTCAGCTTAACTTGCCTATTGTCCCGATTACAGATATGACCATCAAGGATTCAGATTTGATTGCCGCAACACAAGGGCGCTCGCTTTGGCTTATTGACGACATTTCGCCGCTACGTCAGCTCACAGCAGAGATTGCCAAAAAAGATGTGCATCTTTACACGCCGCGTCCCAGCGTTCGTATGGACGGCACACGTCCTGAAAAACAGCCGAAAGGCGTTGGTGAAAACTTGCAAGCAGGCGTGCTCTTTACCTTCTACCTCAAAGATGCCCCAGACTCTACAAAGCCCGTAAAGCTCGAGATTTTTGATGCCAGCGGTAAACTTGTCCGCACTTTTTCGTCCGACGCCAAAGAGCGCAGTGATAAGCTCGAAGTCAAGCAGGGCTGCAATCGCTTCACTTGGAATATGCGCTATGCTGACGCCGCCCGCTTTGAAGGTCTGATTTTATGGGCAGGGGGCACACAAGGGCCGAAAGCCGTGCCCGGCAAGTATGAAGCCCGCCTTTCCTTTGCGGGCAAAACCGAAAAAGTCTCCTTTGAAATCATCAAAGACCCGCGCGTGCAAGCCACCCAGAAGGACTTGGAAGAACAGTTTGAATTCCTTATCGCTATCCGCGACAAGCTTACCGAAACACACGAAACTATTAAGCAACTGCGCGACGTGCGCGAGCAACTTGCAAACCTGACCCGACGTCTCCCAAAGGACGAAGCAAAAGAGCTTCATACAGCAGCAAAGGAGATAAGCGACAGACTCACCAAAATTGAGGAAACACTTTATCAAACCAAGAATCGCAGCTCGCAAGACCCGCTGAATTTCCCAATTCGACTGAACAATAAACTTAGTGCCCTTGCATCGCTGGCTGGACGTGGCGATAACAAACCTACTGACCAGATGATTGTGGTGCGCAACGAACTCGTCAAGCAAATTGATGAACAGCTCGCTGCCTTTAGAGCAATTATGGAAAAAGACCTACCCGCATTTAATGAACTGGTAAGGCAGAAGTCTATTCCCAGCATTATCATTCGGCAAAAGACAGCCAGCGCTGTAGGTAGCAACTAAGCCCAGCTCCATCGCTAACAAGCCACTGGCCCGAAGTGCTATGGCACATCGTATCTGATTGATGTGCTGTGCCTAAATTTGTCTGAGACTTACTACAGCTAGCGATGCCAAAAGCCAGCGTGATTCTTGCCGTGCATAATGGCGAGCGTTTTCTTGCTGAGGCTATTCGCTCAGTTGAGGCGCAAACGATGCATGACCTTGAACTGGTTGTGGTGGATGACGCTTCTACCGACCGCACTGCTGCAGTGCTAAATACTATCTTGCCGCAAGTGCGCATTCCTGTGCAGCACCTTCGCAATGAAAAAAACTTGGAGCGCTGTTACGCCCGTAATCGTGGCGCTGAGGTTGCACGGGGCGAGTATCTTTTCTTCTTGGATTATGACGATGTATGGCAGCCGCACTACATAGAAACCAGTCTTGCAATGTTTGAACAAACGGGTGCAGATGCAGTGTGTGCTATTCTACGCTCCAAAATCAATGAGAGAGGGGAGCTGGTGTATGTGTCACGAAAAAAGCTGCCCAGCGATGTTGGGATTCTTATCGCTTCCGCCTTAGTGGGCGGCACACCCGGTCTTGCATTCCGAAAAGCCAGTTTTCCGAAGTATGACGATGCGTTTCGCTTTCGAGAGGATTGGGAAATTGTGCTGCGTGCATTTCTTAGCGGTCTGAAAATTGCTGTAACGGATTCTGACCAAGTTTGGGTGCGGGAGCATTCTGCACGCACCAGTCGCGCTGCGCCTGCTTACTACCGCGCCTCTAAGCGCATTTTTGACACCTATTATGCCAAAGTGCCCTTGCCACTGCGTCCCTACTTTGAATTTGAGATAGGTAATGCCGCCTTGCGGCACGGCGACTTGGGCTTTGGCTGGTCACTGGCTCTTTGCGCAATGCGCAAAGACGCTTCTCTTCGCACAAATCCTCGCAACTGGCTGCTTTTGCTTCGGCGCGGGTTTCGACTCGACCGCTGGCTTTCGCCTGCCTTGCGCTAACATTGAAACCAAGTCTGCACATTTGATGTTCAAACAATTGATGTTGCAACATTTAACTCTTAACACCGTATCAATTGGGCACTAAACTTCTCTTAAACCAAACTTGAAAATCTGATTATGAAAACACTCGTCTCACTTTTTACTGCACTTCTACTGAGCCTTACTTTAAGCCAGCGCGTTAGTGCGCAAGTTACTTGGCAGCTCGACAAAAGCCACTCTAACATCAACTTTAGCGTTGCGCATCTGGTCGTCTCCGAAACTTCAGGTCGCTTTAAGAGCTTTGATGCCAAAGTCATCTCAAAGAGCGACGACTTTGTTGACAGCGAGATTGAACTGGTGATTGATGCTGCCAGCATCAACACGGAAGATGAAAAGCGCGATGGACATCTTCGGTCAGCCGACTTTTTTGACGTGGCGAAGTACCCACATATTACTTTCAAAAGTAAGTCCTTTAAAAAAGTGGACGGCAAAAACTACAAGTTGGTTGGCGACCTAACGATGCACGGGGTAACAAAGGAAGTTACGCTCGATGTCATCTACAATGGCACAGCTAAGTCACCTTTTGGCAACATCCATGCTGGGTTCAAGGTAATTGGCAAAATCAACCGAACTGATTTCGGCTTAAAGTGGAATAAAGCATTAGACAACGGTGGCGTGTTAGTTGGTGAAGAAGTCAGTTTCATTTGCAACATTGAACTTACTCGGAAATCATAACGCTTTTGCTCGCCATTGATTCTGATGCGGTCTGGTGTCTTCTCTCCTACTGCATAGGAAAGGTCAGGCGTGGAGAAGCAAAGGAATATCTTCGGTTAAGCAAAATCCATAGGAGGAGCAAGAATGTCTATCGTCTCAAACAAAGCGTTCGCCAGTGTGGCGCGCATTCTTCCGATTGCAACCGTGATGGAAGGTGAAGGATTTCTGGTGCACCGTCCCTTTCCAACCCGTGCGCTCTCTCATATCGATCCATTTCTGCTACTGGATGAGTTCGGTCCTGCCAATTTTGCTCCCGGCGAAGCCAAAGGCACAGGCGTCCATCCACATAAAGGCTTTGAGATTCTGAGCTACATCTTGAAAGGCGGTTTTGAGCATCAGGACTCTCTCGGTAACCGCGTAGTGCTCCAAGAAGGTGATGTGCAATGGATGACTGCTGGACGCGGCATTCTTCATAAAGAACAACCGATCGAGGCGGTCAAGAAAAACGGCGGCACAATGCACGGCTTTCAAGTGTGGGTTAACTTGCCTGCCAGCAAGAAGCATATTGCGCCCGGCTATCAAGAAATTCGTGCTCAGGCTATTCCCACCTTTACTGATTTAGCTCATCACTTCAAGGTGAAGGTCATTATTGGAGAGGCGTTTGGGGTGCGCTCACCCATTCAGACGCAAACACCGATTGAGTATCACCACTACTTTCTTGCACCGCAAGCTCTGGTGGAAATTCCACTGAACCGCATGCACAATGCGTTTCTCTACCCTGTTGCTGGCACTATCACCATCAACGACCACATACCTATCACACGCGGTCAACTGCCTGTACTAGGCAAAGATGGAGACTGGGTTCGCATTCGAAATTTGAGCGAGACCGAAAGCGAGTTTATCTTCTTTTCTGGCAAGCCACTTGGCGAGCCTGTGGCACGATATGGACCGTTTGTGATGAATACAGAATTAGAGCTGGCACAAGCTGTCTTGGAGTATCAGCAAGGCATTATGGGCTACTTAGAAGAATGAACCATTTTGCTTACTGCTGTGCGCTTTGTGGTCGTCTGAATTACATATCTCTGTAAAGTAGACGGGGAAAGAGACTTGCTGCTTTTGCTGCAGCATCGTCACGGCGCAACGCCCAAGTGGACTTGCTTTTACTATTCTTTTAGTCCACAGCGTATTGAATGCTGCCTTGCTTAGATTGGATATGCATCAAAGCTTCAGGAGGGCAAGCGCCGCTTGGCAAAAGTTTTGGTTACTCATCTGTGCCTTTAACCTTGCAACGCTACTTTATGCAGGTGAGCCACCTATCACGGTGGTAATTGACGAGGCGGAATGCGCCGCACTGGGCGGCTGGCCGCTTGACCGAAAGTGGTATGCAATTGCCTTGCAGAATCTTGCTCGTGGCGGCGCTACCCGCATCTTCGTTGACATTGCTTTTCCCAACAGCGACTTCGCACACCCTGAGTCGGATGAATTCTTTTTTCAGACGCTGCAGAGTCTTTCGCAGGTTTTTTTGCTTGCCCGTGCACTCAGCGAGGACTCCATTACCATTCTTGGCAAGCGCACTTTCCCTGCTGCCCGCGCTTTTCTGCCTTTCTCAGAAGCCTTTGAGGTCAAAGGTGAAAAACTGCTGCTGAAGAATTTTGCTGCAAGAACCCTTACTACATTTTTTTGCACTGCACCTATTGAACATGCTCTGGCGATTCGCCTGCCTAGTGAAAAACTTGTGCCCCAATACACGCTGCGCGATGCTATTCAGGGCAACTTGCAGTGCCAAAATCGTGATGTCGTGCTTTATCTGGACTGTCCCGGCGTTTCATCTTACATTCTGAGTGAAGCCACTGGACAAGCTTTTTCTACATCGGAACTTTCTCTCTGGGCTGCACAGCAAATTGCACGCGGCGAAGCTTTGTATGTCTGGGAAGGCTGGAAGTGGCTACTGCTTCTTTTGCTTACGCTGCTGCCTTTACTTTACTATGCCCGCAAAGCACTCTCCTACGATTGGGCATTCCTTTCTATTGGGCTGAATGTGGTCATCTATGCAGCAATGAAACTTCTTAAAGTGGATGTGCCCGAAACATGGCTTTTTGCGAATCTCTTGCCCCTGCTTTTGATTGGCGCGGTTGTATTTGTGCAGTATCGGCAAGCCGTGATTCGTTCAGTAGTAAAAAAGGCCGCTGAGAAAGCAAAAGCGCCGACGTTCGCTCCAACCTTTTCCACCACTCGCATAGATGCTGAGACAGAATCGCTGCGCTATAAGTTGCAGTTCTATGAAAGACTTTCTCGTAATACACCGATTGCGCAGCCTGACACTTTTCCTGAAGCACAGGATTTTTACTTTGCCCCTAATTCACCTTTGGCTGCCCTGTTAGTGAAAGCTGACCAAGTTGCACAGCGCGATATACCTGTGCTCATTCTGGGCGAAAGCGGAGTTGGCAAAGAAAAACTGGCGCGCTTTATTCACCAGCGTTCGGCACGCAAACACAAGCCTTTTGTGGCTATCAACTGCGGTTCATTCAACGAAAATTTGATTGAGTCGGAGCTTTTCGGCTACGAAGCAGGGGCTTTTACTGGCGCCACCAAATCGAAGGTTGGGCGCTTTGAGCAAGCTGATGGTGGCACGCTCTTTCTTGACGAAATTGGTGAGACCAGCTTAGCCTTTCAGGTCAAGCTCTTACGCGTTTTGCAAGAGGGTACTTTCGAGCGAGTAGGTGGCACCAAAACTCTGCGCGTGTCGGTGCGCATCATTGCTGCAACGCACCAATCGCTGGAAACGCTTATTAGGGAAAAGCGCTTTCGTGAAGATTTGTTCTATCGCCTCAATGGGGTCAGTCTCACTTTGCCCCCTTTGCGTGAGCGACCAATGGACATTGAAGTGCTCTTTCGCAGTTTCCTCCATGCCCTTAATCCCAACCTACAGATTTCTGACGCCTTGCTTGAGTGGCTTAAAGCGCAGCCGTGGCGTGGCAATGTGCGAGAGCTGAAGGCTGCAACTGAGCGTGCTGTGCTTAATGCTACGTTGCACCAGCGGCAATTTCTTTTGCCAGAAGATTTTGAGCTGCACGATGCACTGCCAGCTGCTCGGCAAGATGGGAAAGACCTTGCTGAAAAAATTTTAGAGGCGCTGCGTCGGCATGAGTTCAAGCATCGCGCAATTTCTGCAGTGGCAAGCGACCTTTCCTTGCATCGTGCGACCGTTACAGAATATCTGCGCGGTTGGATTTTGCACTTCTACAACCAGAGTGAAGATCCAGAAGAGATTCTAAGGCAACTTTGCGGCAGCGCGCCCTTGAGAGATGCATCACACCTGCGAGAGCGCATAAAAACTTATATTGACGGCGTGATTGCAAAAATTCAGGCCGGGCTTGCCGCAAACGAATCCGATGAGGCAATTCGATCGCTGCGTTTCAAGAACTTGCCAAGCTTATTTGAGCCTGATTTAATCAATGTGATTCGGAAGATAAGGGACGCACACATCGCCACTACGCAAAAATGATGCGCTTGCGATACTTGCCACTTTTCTTGCTGCTGCTTAGCTCTGCACTGCCCGCACAAACGGTCGACTGGATTGACCACTTTCAAAACAGCACACCCTCCCGCTTTTCTGCGGCTGTGCAGACTGAAATCTTAAAGAGTCAGTTTGATGTCTCGAGCTATCTGGCATCGAAGGTGCTTGTGCAGTATCAAGTTGGCGTATGGCGTGCGCAAGCAACTTTGAATAACAACTTTGAGCAGTCGTTTCTAATTGAGCCAGAGCCGATTACAATTAGCCTACCTCAGAATGGCATATTGGTGCGCCCTATCAAGCCACCGCAAGATGTCTATCGCCTTAATTTTCCGCTTTCATTCACACTTGGCTTGCAAAACGAACAAGTGGGCTTTAGCTTGTTTTTGGCAGCCCTGATGGAAAAATTAGGCACGCATAGCGTGCGCGTGCGTGAAGAACTGCCCGGCTTTTTTAATCTGGACTTTGAACCTCTTGCGAATGAGCAACAGAGTCTTTTAGCGGGTCTACGTGGCTATGCTTCACTTGGCAATTTTCGCCTGCATTTGGGCGTGATGCCCACGCCTATTTTGCGCTTTCGGAAGATAGAGCTACCATATCAGTATCATAACCACATTTTGCCCTTCGGTGAGCTGGAATTTCTGCATCCTACATTTCGTGCTGGCATTTCAGCGCATCTTCGCAGCATTGGTGCTTTTTATCTCCAAAACCTACCTAATCCTTTGCCTCACATTTCCGAGCCGATTCAGCTCTCGGTGCGGACGCAGCGCAGCATTTCGCGTTTCGGTTTTCAATCTTTGCAGTTGGATTTAGGTGTGCCGCTCACCACTGAGCTTTCCGTTAGCATTGGCTTTGAGCGCGTTTGGTATCACAATCGTGAGTTCAATCGGCAGGATTTCTACAACTGGCTCAATACCGCGGTGTTTAACTGGACGAACTCAGCCAGCAATCTTTTGCAAGAGCAATCGTTCCGAGTTGGCGCCGTTTTTAAGTTTGGTGCAGAGACTTTGCCCGTTATCAAGCTCAGTCACTTGAAGCTCTTGCACCGCAATATCTTTCAATCGAAGCGAGAATACTATGCTAATAATCCTATTGCAATTGCCACGCTACATAATGCTGATAAGCGACCTGTTTGGTGTCAAATTGTTGCGAACTTAGGTAATACAGGTCGTTTTAAGAGTGAGCCGATTCAAATTGATGCAGATGAACTGCGCGATGTGCCGATTTACCTTTATCTTAGTGGCGTGCGACAATTTTCACTCTCTCGTTTGGCGGAGCTAACACTATCGGTAGAAGTCGATAACCGCAAGTTGCCGCTTGCCAGCGTGCCAATCACTGTGCTAAACGAAACTGCGTGGGACGGTGACACTTGGAGCTTGAAATTCTTTGTCGCACCCAACGACCCAGAAGTGCAGCGTTTTGCCAAAAGTAAGTATCTGAAAGCCCTTTGCCACGACAGCACTACACAGCTTGCAAAGTTTGAGACACTCCGCCGATTTATTGCGGAGTTAGGGCGCGAGATGCGCTATGTGCCTGATGCAACTACTTCACTGCTGGTCGACCAAGTGCAATCGCCACAGGAGACAATTGAGAAAAAGTCTGGCGATTGTGAAGATTTGGTCGTTTATTTAGCTTCCTGCTTGATGTCAGTTGGAATCAGCTGTGCCATTCTTGATGTCAGACCGCGTATTCCGCAGCAACTTACTATTCCAACAGCTGAACCGGGTGCGATAGGTCATCTCTTTCTGCTGGTTGATACAGGCATTGACGCTTCACAATGCGGTGCACTGGGCTTAACGGAGTTTGAGGCAGTCTCTCGCCCAAATGCTTGGGGGAAAGCCACACTCTGGCTTCCTATTGAAGCTACGCTTATTGCACAGGGCTTTAATGCTGCGCACCGCAGTGGTGCACAGCTCTACTATCACGAAGTTGTCGAAAAACAAGGCATCGTTAAAGGCAATGTTCACATCTATGACTTCTAACCGTGCGCTGCGCTCATCTACGCAGCTACTAGCGTCTCTATCTTACCACTGCTTTTTAGCACAACTGCATTGTCCAGCTCAATTCTGGCTTGCTTTACTTTGCAGTTTGCTACTCTGCTTCAGCAGCGCCTCTGCTCAAACAAAAGTGTGGCTTAAAGTCGAAAAGGGCGTCGTGCTTTATCTTGACCCTTATCAGCAAAAGTGGCAACCTGCAAGCAGCAAGGAAGAAATTCCACTTAAAACTTTCGTTCTTACCAAAGATGGCGCAAAAGCACGGCTCTTCAAGGAAACAGAGGATTATGTGTTGCCAGAGTCTTCATACTTTTTCGTCGAAGATGTCATTCCTAAGTCGCGCGTTGAGGTTGTAGCCGCACTGACGCAAATTGAAGCGGAACAATTACCCAAATCCACTCGCGAGCCACGTGAGCGCAGGCCAATCGGCTTAACTTACGGCGACCCTATGCCTGACACCACGACCAGCAACATTGATGCAATTCCGTACTTAGCTGAGCGTCGCCGTGCCGTGCAGCATTTCATAGAGATGAAGCGCTACGACGCAGCGCTTCTTTCGCAAAAGCGTCTGCTTACAAAATTCCCTGCTTTGTATCAGTATGCGGACGAAGCTGAGCGACTTTTTATGCTCTACGACAAGCTCGAGCTCTACGGTTTTCTGAACGATGAGACTCGTCGCCTGATGGCTATCAAGCGCAGCGTTGAGTTTGACAAGATGCTCGAGAAGTGGAATCAATTAGCAAAATCTAAGCTGCTTAACCGTCCCTGACACTGGTTCTATGTCCTCAAACTGCAAGAGACCAGCCGCCGTTCTTTATGCTTTTCATAGTGCGCTGCCTGCTTATGCTATTTGGGCGACTCTTAGGTAAAACTTTTTCGTGCAAGACATCTTCTGACATTCATCGTTTTCTCCTACTTGTTACGCAAAGCTGAAAATATGCCGTTGCTTGCACCTCAGCTGCATGCCAGCCGCAACGCTTACATACTTTGGTCTGTTGCCACTATACTTTCTCTTTTGCTAGCAGCGGTCCCGCTCTTTAATACGTTAGGCTATGAATTTTCACTTGCAATCGCTGCAGTCTTGCCGCTCGCTGCAGGGCTGTTCTGGCTTAGTGAAGTGGCCACCCCCCACAAGCTGCAGGCTGTGCTGATTGCGCTGGCACTTCCGCCCCTTGTGATGGCTGGCAATATGCTTTTTGTGCGAAACTGCGCTTATCTGGAAGGACTTGTTTTTTACACATTGGCTGTTGGCGCGGGTACGCTCTTTGCCGTCTCACTCTCAGGTCTAATTGGCTCAATGCGACTTTCCTTTAAGAAATCGCTCTTTGTGCTTAGCTATTTCTTGATTTTGCTCGTGCCACCGCTCTACCGTTTCTACACCACACCGCAAGTGTATTTTTTCAATCATATCTTCGGTTTTTTTGCAGGCTCCATTTATGACGATGCAGTTGAGATTGAGCCTCGATACCTTCTCTTCCGTCTTGAAACCCTTGCGCTATCGGCTGCGATGCTCGCTTGGCAGAGCAAGCGCGCACTTAGCCCTTTGCTGCGTCGGTTTATCTTAGTGCTCTCACTTAGCACAACGGTTTTTCTTTGGCTTCAGAGCGATACGCTGGGCATTACTTCTTCACGCACAGCCGTTATGCAAGCCCTTGCGCCACTTGATTCACACCGCTTCTGGTATGCAAGTCCTACTCTCTCGAGCGCCAAGCGAGCATACTTTTGTGAGCGATTGAAACGCGAACTCTTTGACCTCCAGCAATGGCTCGAGCTTGACACCCTTTTGCCTGTCTATGTCTTCATCTACCCCAACGCAGAGATAAAAAAGCGATATACAGGGCTTGATCGAACAGAAATTGCACGTGTCTGGATGCGAGAGGTGCACATCACCGAGCAAAATTTTGATGCGGTCATTCGGCACGAACTTGTGCATGTTTTGATGCAACCCTTTGGTGAAAAGTGGCTGGGACTTTCTCGCAGCATTGGGCTTTTGGAAGGAATTGCCGTTGCGCTCGAGACCCCTTCATTTGAGTGGACGCTTGACGAGCGAGCTGCGAACCTAATGGAAACGCGTACCGACCTTGACCCTCAATCTTTGTTTAATGCTATTGGCTTCTGGACAGGGTTAGGCGCAACGAACTACACGCTTACGGGTTCCTTCGTTAAGCATTTGCTTAAAACTTACGGGCTGCAAAAGTTCAAGGCAGTCTATGCTTCAGCAAATTTTGAAGAAGTCTATGGCAAATCGCTTGAAGCGTTGCTTTTGGAGTGGCTTCACTACCTGAGCACCGTGCGCGTGCCGCCGCAAATTCAGCCGTATTACAAGCAAGTCTATGAACGCCAGACCATTTTCCAGACGGAATGTCCTCACACGATTCCCAAACTGCTTCGGCAAGCCACTCGTGCCTATCAAGCAGGTCAGTATGATGAATCGGCTCAGTTAGCTGCTGACGCTATCAGGCTTTCCGACACCAGTAACGCCGATGCAGTGTATCGCTACCTCCTTGCTGAATTAGCCCGTGCCCACAGTGGACACATTTCTTTTCAAGAAGTCTTCGAGCAAGGTCTCCGCTTAACGCAGGACTTGGAGAAACCTGAATGGGCGCTCTTTGCTCTGGCGAATGCAATGCTTTGGAGCCAAGCTGCCCCTGTGGACTCTGCCAAACAAATTTTAGAGCGGCTGTATTGGTCGCACCTCTCTTTTGAGTTTGACTTAGCTCTGGCGATTCGTTTGCAATACCTCTACTTGGGATTAGACACACGTCTTCTTTCGCCTTTTCTCTCTCCTGCAGAACGAGATGCACGCTACCGTGCTATACTGGACACTGCCACTGCTCCCCTCACCCGCTCTTTCATTTACTTTTTGCAGGCTCAGCACGCTTTTGAAGCCTGTGAGTTCGAGAGAGCCTTATCACTGTTAGCAGCTGTAACGCCCCTTGAACAACGCGACCTTGATTTGAAAACGGAAATGATGCGCCTACAAGCCTACCTTTGGACAGGGAAATTGACGGAAGCTACGCTAGCTGCGCAGCGCGCAAAAGCCTACGCCAGCCGATATGCCAACTCAAAAGCCAAGTATCAAACAATTGACTATCTGCTGCAACTGCATAGCCAGTATCTGGAGCTTGCAGGGCTTTGCTCTGCGTATGCTCCACAGTAGGGGGTTAACCAGTGTTACAACGCCTGCGTAACGACTGGTGTCAACTACAGGTCCGCTGGAGACAGCAGTGTAACCAGTTGTCCTGTCCAAGTGCTACCCAGTCGCTCAAGATTCAAGACAGCGAGCGCGCACTTGGTAAATTTCAAGCCCGCGCGTGGGCTTGCGCCCATCAGGGTTAGGATAAACTTTGAGAGCGTGGGCTGATGCCCCACGATGCCGACACTGTTCATAAACTTGAACATATCAAGTGCTTCGAGATGTGCCTCGACATCATGCTCGGTAGAGAGTTTTTCCACTTCGCGCAACTCGCAGTGAAGGTGCTTGCTGATGCGCTCGGCGGTCTGGCGTGCCCGCACCAGTGGACTATGCGCCAGCACCTCTAAGTGAACAGACTTAGACTTCAAATATGCGCCTAGTTGGTCGGCTTCTTTTTCACCCGTGTGATTCAATGTGCGTGCTTCATCGGTCAAAATGCCTTTCTCCCCAACATCGTGGGCTGTGGCATGGCGAATCACATAAAGTTTCATACTGCAAGTGTGGTTTTTTGATTGGTAAAAAGAGCCGGAAACGCCTTCAACGCACGATACACTTTTGCAAGTGGCAAGCCTACCACATTGTAGTAGCAACCTTCAATGCGTTCAATGAAGCAAGCACCAAAGTCGTCTTGAATACCGTAGCTTCCTGCCTTGTCAAAAGGCTGCGCAGTCTGAATGTAGTGCTCAATTTCGGCTTGGGTCATCGGCGCAAAGGTCACGGCAGTGCGTTCATAGTCCAAGTGCACTTGCCCTGCACCCAGCAACGCAAAGCCTGTAAAGACTTCGTGTGTTCTACCTTGCAAGCGAGTCAGCATTTGCACTGCCTGAGAAAAATCCTGCGGCTTGTTTAGCACGCTGTTATCAATCACGACGATTGTATCGGCACTCAGCACCACTGCGTTATCTTGCAGATGTGGATATTGCTCGAGGGCATAGCGTGCTTTGCGCTCCGAGAGCCCTTGCACGATTTCCGCCGGCGAAAGTAGCGGTGAGAACGATTCATCTACATTGACTTCTATCGTCTCAAAAGGAATCCCTGTAAGTCGCAAAAGGCTCTGCCGCCGTGGTGATTTGGAAGCCAGTACGAGCTTCAATTTGCTATGGTCAGTGCTTGTTGCGAATTGTATGCGATGTGTCTGCAAAGGTAAGGTTTTTTTAGGAAATTTTTTGTGCCTCAGAAGTTTCCTTATGCTGCGACGGTCGATGCGTCAGTAGAATTTTATCGACCCGGTTGCCATCTAAGTCAACTACCTCAAAGCGCCAGTCTTTCCAATCGAAGTGCTGTCCAACTGCTGGCACGCTGCCCAATTGATGCAGAATAAACCCACCCAAGGTTTCATAATCCCGCTCTTCTTTATCGGGTAAAGGGAAGTGCTCAAAAACCTCACTGAACTCATCAATGCTCATCATTCCATCTATGAGCCAAGAGCCATCTTCGCGCTGCACAACTTTTTGCTTTTCAGGTTGATTGACCGTAGGAATATCTCCTACAATCGCTTCCAGAATGTCATTTAGCGTTACGAGACCTTGTGTTGTGCCATACTCATCAATCACAATGCCAATGTGAATGCGCGACGACTTGAATAGCTCCAAAACCTTAAGAGGTGGCGTGGTTTCGGCAATAAAGAGCGGCTTTTTCATTGACTGGCGCAGGTCAAACGGCTCACCGCAGAGATTGCGCGCTAAAAGGTCCTTAACATGCACCACACCCAGCACTTCATCAAGGTCTTCTCCGCAAACAGGGAAGAACGAATGCGGACTATCCACGATTTGTCTGCGAATTTCTTCAGGCGAGTCGTGAATGCTAAGCCAGATGATGTCTGTGCGTGGCGTCATAATTGCGCTGACACGCTTGTCGCCCAAGCGAAAGACACGCTCTACCATATCTTGCTCTACCTCGTCGAAGGTGCCTGCCTGCGTGCCTTGCTCAATCAGCACCTTGATTTCCTCTTCTGTAATCGGGTTTTCTATCTTCGGCTTAACGCCAAAGAAGCGCAAAACTGTATTGGTGGAGCTGGACAGCACATGGATGGCTGGGTAGAACAGAGCAGAAATCGCTTTCATTGGCGAAGCGACCAACTTGGCAACCAGTTCTGGGTTTACTAGTGCCAATCGCTTTGGCACAAGCTCGCCAATTACCAGTGAGAGGTAAGTTACAATTAACACTACGATGCCCAGACTAATTGGCTGGCTATATTGACCAATGTAGGGCACGTCTTTCCAATGAGCTGCAAGCTGTTCAGCAATCGTTGCGCCGCTATATGCACCTGCAAAGACACCAATTAGCGTAATGCCGACCTGGACGGTTGAAAGAAAGTGTTCGGGTGCATTTGCCAGCTCGAGGGCGGTGCGAGCTTGCTCATCACCCTCGTCAGCCATCTGCAAGAGTTTCGTCTTGCGTGCCGAGACGACCGCCATCTCGGAAAGTGCAAATATGCCGTTTGCAAGAATCAGTAAAAGTATCAGGACAATCTCCAGACCTATGCTCATCTGCAATAGTTCAGTTCTCGAGCAAATCGTGCAGGGGCAAAAATAGCCCAATTTCCCTAAAAAAGTCTAATGCACAGGCTTCTCGGGTGGCGGCTGGGTTGCAAAGAAATCTTGGTAGAACCGAGCGGTATATTGCTCCAACAGTTGTGTGATGCGCTCATAGCTTGGTGAGCGCACAATCAGTCCTGCATGGTGTTCTTTGCTGAGTCGCCAGTAAATTTCAGGGTCGTTATAGGCGGACAGGTCAGGGGTTTGCTGCCGTGCCAGTGAAATCAACAAGCCGCTATGTTCGCGCCGCAGGGGCGGCAGCTGATAGGTGTCGGGACGAATTTCGACCTTTGCCCATTCTTCCCAAAGATTGATGCCTGTTGCTGCCTCAATCAGCTCGACAATGTGGGCGCCTCCCACGCGTGCTGATGTTTCAAGAAAGTAGAATGTGCCATCTTCACCCTTGATGAATTCTGTGTGCGAGACACCCAAGATATGTCCCATTGACGCAATCACGCGGGCGTTGAGCGCCAGCAGCGTTTGTGCATCCGGCGAATCATCAGGCAAGGTGCGCGTTGAAAACACAGCTCCTTGATGCATCACTTGCATTGGGGGCACCGCATACTTGCTTGCAATTGCAAACATCACTTGCCGATTCAAGATGATGGAGTCCACATGATAGACATCACCGGGCACAAAGCGTTCCATCACGTAAAACGACTGACGGTCACCCAGTTGCTCCACAATCTGCCACAGCTCCGCCTCGCTATGTGCTTTTTTGATGCCTAGCGACGATGCCGCTGAGCGAGGCTTTACGAGCCACGGTGACGGCACACGCCGCATAAAGTCGCGCATTTTGTCGTAGTTCAAGACATGAATGAAGTCCGGCACAGGAATTCCATCTTGCTGCGCCTTAACACGCATTGCCAGCTTATCGCGAAAGTATCGTGCAGTCGTCTCACCCATTCCGGGCACGCGCAAATGCTCACGCAGCATGGCTGCCATTTCTACATCGTAGTCGTCCAACGCAACGATTTTGTCAATTTGTAGCGTGCGCGCAAGGTAACTGACCCCCATTAAGACATCGTGCTTATTCCATTCCTTATTCACATCAGGAATGTAGAAGATGTCCGCAAGGTTTTCCCGACCCCAATCTACATTTTCTAAGCTCTTTGATGTCAGCAAATACACGTTGCAGCCTTGCCTTTTGGCTTCTCGCAAAAAGGCTTGACCCTTTTCGTAACTTGCAAGGCAAAGCAGATTTAGTGGCGTGCTTTGACTCATCGCAAACTTGGCTTTTTGAACATTACCGTAAGTCTATACATCTTCAAGGACAAAGGCAAACACCTCTTCTGCGCGCTATGGCTGCCAGTTGGCTTTTCTTGCGCGCTCTCTAAGCATTTCAATCTAAGATGATCTCCATTTCGTCATAGCCTACGGTGATGTGCTCTGGTAGCATCGCCTCCAGTTCTGCGTGTGAGACTTCGTGGCTCATATGGATTAGCACTGCTCGCTGCGGCTGAATGCGCTCAATGTGTGATAGTGTTTCTGACAGGCAAGCGTGCGTTGGGTGCGGGGTTAGGCGCAAGCAATCAATTACCAACAGCTCCAAGCCTTTTAGCCGCTCAAATGAGTGTTCAGGCAATGTTTTGCAATCGGTGAGATAGGCAAAATTGCCAATCCGATAGCCGTAAATCATGAGCTTGCCATGTCCGACATCAATCGGCGTCACCAGCACGCTATCGCCGTTTTTTTCAATCGTGAAGGGGGCATCGACGACATGCATTTTCAGCGCAGGCAATCCCCACTTGAGATTTTGCTCGCCAAATGCATAGCCAAAGCGGCTCATTACTTCAGGTTCGCACTGCGGGGAGGTGTAGAAATCAATCGGTGCTTGCTGTGCGTTGCTAAAAGCACGAATATCGTCTAAGCCAAAGAGGTGATCAAAGTGATGATGCGTTTGCAACACGGCATCAATGCGAGGCACACGACTGCGCAGAACTTGCTGTCGGAAGTCAATAGACGTATCAATTACGATTGACAGGTTGCCTACTTCAACCCAAGCCGAGCAACGCAGGCGCTTGTCGCGCGGGTCGGTTGAGGTGCACACTCGGCACTGACACAGCGGCACGGGAATTCCCTGCGAAGTGCCTGAGCCCAAAAGTGTAATTTTCATCGTCGTAATAGATGCAGTTGATGCAGCGACACAAGGCGAACAGCAACACTTAACGCGCCTTTTCTGATGCTTCTTCGTCCAGCAACTTGCGCACTTGTGGCGTTACAAATACATTCTCCGTGCCGATGCGTGCCAACGCCTTGACTATTGTGGAGATACGTCCCTCAATTGGCAAAAACTTGTTGATGACCAGTATCTTATCTTCTCGCACGCGGCAATCCCCTCCCACGAAGTTACCTTTCTCGTATCGGACACGGTAGCCAAGCTGTTTGGCAATCTCTTCCAGCTCTTGGAGAATGTCTTGTTTTCTCATTTTTCCAGAGGAGAAACAGTGTTGGTTAGAAAGTAATTCCCACTGTTAGGGTATGTGCCAAAAAAGCGTAGCTATACTGCGTATTGCTTGCAAAGTTTGCGCTGGTTGTGCGAAAGCGATAAGAGGCTGCAAACCCCAGATTGCCAAAGAGATAGGGGTATTGAAATGCGACATCGCCAATGAGACCTGTCGCCACACCCACTACGGGACTGAATCCCTGTGAGGCAATCGCAATAAACGCTTCGGCTTTCAGCTCACCAATCCAAGTTTGTGCTTGGTAGGCCGTTCCCAGTCCTGCCCCGACGCCAACAGTTGCTAAATTCAGGTTGCTTGTGCCTGCTGTTTGCGGACTAGGCGTCGTGGTAGCAGAGACAAGGTCTGCGACAGTTGTAAAGGCAATCAGCGGTCGGATTGTATTAAAGGCAGGGGGAACAAGCGGAAAATCAAAGTTAAACTTAGCGCCTCCACTGATAAGCGTAACCGCTTCTGGAAAGTTCGGAATGTTGCCACGAGAGTAGTCCACATATAGCAGCGTGTTATCTAGACGCACTAAGGCAGAAAGTGTAGCGCGCTGGATGGAGAAAGGTAACGCAGCAGTGTTATTTGCAAGCGGCTGCAGCGATGAATAGGGGGTTAGTCCGACCTCAATACTGCGCAGCGAGAGCTCGCGTGGGCGCTCACGTACATCTTCCGCGCTTGCTTCGCCTAAGACTTGTGCCAGCCCTTGCATGCATGCCGCACAAAGAAAAAGCAACACCAAAGAACTGTTGCGAAAAGCCGACATTGACGATGTCTGTTTGACGTTATACCCTCAATTGATTCGTGGATTTGGCAGGCACACCTGCTTTGCAGCAGCAAATATAGCTGCCATTCAGCACTTTTCGGTAACTGGCGCATCATTTGAAAACGACGTGCACCCACGTAATTTGCACACAACTAAAAAACAGACTTTGACACTTAGCCGATGAACAAGGATTTACTCTTCAATGCCCACATGGCGCATGCCGTTATCATTGATGGACAGACTTATTTGCCCACGAATTACCTTGTTCCTTATCGCAACATTTTGGAACTGCTTACGGCACGCGCTAAAAAGCACAAAAACGACACTTTCATCACATTTTACGCCAGCGGCGGAGTTTCAATCCGATACACCTACGACGAGTTTCGGCGAAAAGTCTTTCAGACCGCCAACTACCTGCGTGCGCAAGGCTTGATTGAAGAGAGCCGCGTTGCGACCATTTCACACAACCACATTGATACGGTTGTGCAATACTTTGCCGCATGGTGCGCTGGCATTACAGTCGTACCTATCAATGTCGGTGAGACTCCCGAGCGCATTCGCTACATTTTGGAAAATGCGGAGGTTTCGCTGGCCTTTGTGCGCGACGAGTATTTGCCAATGGTGCAGGAATTAGGACTTCGTATTACACTGCTGCCCTCGAGCGAATTTGAAGAGACCATTTCCGCTTACCCTGACACCTTTGAGCAAGCACAAATTACCGACACGCGCGTCCAATCGCAGCCAGCCGTGAATGATAGCCAAGCAACTTACGCGGACTTGGAAACTGAAGCCTTAATTGTCTATACCAGCGGCACCACAGGATTGCCGAAGGGCGTCGTGCTGACGCAGTATAACCTACTGGTTGATGCCGATGCTATTGCAAAGTGGCATAACCTACAAGAAGGCGATGTGATGATGTGTGTGTTGCCGATCCACCACGTCAACGGCACTGTAGTTACGCTGCTAACGCCGCTCTACTACGGTGGCTCGGTTGTGCTCAACCAAAAGTTTCAAACGGAGACATTCTTTGAGCGCTTAGCCAATGAAAAAGTCAAAGTCGTCAGTGTTGTGCCCACCTTGCTGCAGTTTCTTTTGCATGCCAATATCGACCTTTCACGCTACGATCTATCATCATTTAGCCATTTCATCTGTGGTGCTGGGCCACTCACTGTTGAACTGGCTACAAACTTTGAGAAACGCTATGGGCTGAAAATCATTCACGGCTACGGGCTTTCAGAGACCACTTGCTACTCCTGCTTTCTTCCACTGGATTTAAGTGACGAGGAGCATACTCACTGGCTTAGTCAGTATGGGTTTCCCTCAATTGGCGTGCCTATTCCACCCAACGAAATGGCTATCTTCAACGACCGTGGTGAGAAAGTGCGTGAGGGCTGGCGCGGCGAGATTGTCATTCGCGGTCACAATGTGATGAAAGGCTACTATAAAAACGAAGAAGCAAATGTCAAGGCTTTTGAAAAAGGTTGGTTTCACAGCGGTGATGAAGGCTTCTACAAAACCGATGCGCAGGGGCGGAAATTCTTCTTCATCACAGGGCGTTTGAAAGAGCTGATTATTCGCGGCGGGGTTAATATCTCGCCCCTTGAGATTGACGAGGTTCTAAACGCTATTCCGGGTGTTCGGTCTGCAATTGCTGTCGGTTTTGAGAACGATTGGTATGGCGAAGAAGTTGGTGCGCTGGTGCAGCTCAAGGAGGGTGCAACGCTCTCAGGCGAGGACATTATTAAAGAGTGCGCCAAAAAATTACCCTTCAACAAATGTCCAAAAGTGGTGATATTTACCGATTCAATTCCTGTTACTTCAACTGGCAAGTATCAGCGTAATAAAGTCAAAGATTTGTTCAAGCAGTGGAAAACTGTTCAATTTAAGCAACCCTAAAATGGCACTTCTGGAAGTTGGTGTCAAAGCTCCCCCCTTCAAGACGATTGACCAAGACGGCAAGCCTGTTGCACTGGAAGACTTTAAGGGAAAAAAGGTCATTCTTTACTTCTATCCCAAAGACGATACACCAGGCTGCACAAAGGAAGCCTGTGGCTTTCGCGACCGCTTCGCACAGTTCAAAAAAATGAATGTCGAGATTCTGGGCGTCAGTGTTGACGATGAGAAAAAGCACAAGAAGTTCGCAGAAAAGTATAATCTGCCCTTTCGGCTTTTGGTTGATACCGAGAAAAAGATTGTGCAAGATTATGGTGCTTGGGGCGAGAAAAGCCTCTACGGGAAAAAGTATATGGGCACAAACCGCGTGACATATCTCATTGATGAAGAAGGGCGAATTTCGCACGTTTTCCCCAAAGTCAAACCTGAAACACACGCAGAGGAGTTACTAAAGCTTTTATCCAAAAAGTAAGTCAGACAGCGTGAAAGCAATCGTCGTTGAAAAGTATGGCGGTGCCGCAGAACTGCAGTATCAAGAAAAGCCCATACCAGTTCCCAGACCTCATTCTGCATTAGTTCGCCTCTATGCAATTGGGGTGAACTATATTGACATTTATCACCGCACAGGATTGTATCCACAAGTATTGCCTTTTACGCCTGGGTTGGAAGCAGCTGGCGTTGTTGAAGCACTGGGCGAGGGCGTTAGTTTATGTAAGGTGGGCGACCGAGTTGCGTTTGCAAGTGCAATTGGCTCATATGCTGAATACAACGTAGTGCCTGAAGAACAGCTGGTGCCCTTGCCAGATTCCGTTTCGTTTGAGCAAGCGGCTGCCTTGATGTTACAGGGTCTCACGGCTCATTACCTTGTTACTTCCACTTATGCTGTGCAGCCGGGCGAAACGGTGCTCATTCACGCTGCAGCAGGCGGTGTTGGACTTTTGCTCACGCAGCTTGCCAAGTTGCGCGGTGCGCGGGTTATCGGCACAGTTTCCACCGAAGCCAAAGCTGCATTAGCCCGTGAGGCTGGCGCTGATGAAGTCATCATCTACACGACGCAAGATTTCGTTGCCGAAACGCGTCGCCTGACTGAGCGAGAAGGCGTCAGTGTGGTCTATGACTCGGTTGGTGCTGATACATTTGAGGGTAGCCTGAGTGTGCTAAAACCACGCGGTATGCTAGTCAGTTTTGGCAACGCCAGTGGGGTTGTGCCACCCGTTAGCCCCCTACTTTTGAGCCAAAAAGGCTCGCTTTTTCTAACTCGCCCTTCGCTGACGCACTACATCGCTACACGCCAAGAGTTGCTAATGCGCGCACGCGATCTTTTTACTTGGTTAGAACAAGGCACCCTGCGGCTCTACATTTCACAGAAACTTTCACTTTGCGCAGCCAAAGATGCTCACCAGCTTTTGGAATCACGCCGCACAACGGGCAAGCTCCTGCTTATCCCTGAATAACTTGCACGGCTTTGTTCATCAGCCCGCTCTTGTCCCTACCAATTCTTGAAAAGCAGCCGCATTTTCTTATCTTGCTGCGCAGCCTGCTGCGGCTGAGTGGTATTTCATCAACTTCTCACCGAAAAAGGAGTAACAATTATGGCGCTTAAAGTTGGCATCAACGGGTTCGGGCGTATCGGGCGCTTGGTTTTTCGTGTCATTGCAGAGGAGGGTCATTTAGGGAAAAATATCGATGTGGTTGCAGTCAATGATTTAGTGCCGGCCGATAATCTTGCCTACCTACTCAAATACGATTCTACACAAGGGCGTTACAAAGGTTCTGTGCACAGCGAAAAATCCAATCCCTCACTGGCGGAAGATGATATACTGGTTGTCGACGGCTACAAAATCAAATGCTTGGCTATCAAAGACGGTCCTGCTGCCATGCCTTGGAAAGAGCTGGGGGTTGATATTGTGGTTGAATCGACAGGACTGTTTACAGACGCAGAAAAAGCACGCGGACACATCACCGCAGGGGCAAAGAAGGTTATTATCTCTGCACCCGCCAAAGGCGAAGATATTACAATTGTAATGGGTGTCAATCATGATAAGTATGATGCCACCAAGCACGTGATTATTTCCAATGCCAGCTGCACCACAAATTGCCTTGCGCCAATGGTGCACGTGCTTCTCAAAGAAGGCTTTGGCATTGAGGAAGGCTTGATGACAACGGTGCACTCTTACACGGCTACACAGAAAACCGTCGACGGTCCTTCCAAGAAAGATTGGAAAGGTGGACGCAGCGCCGCAATCAACATTATCCCCTCAACGACTGGCGCCGCTAAAGCGGTGGGTCTTGCCATTCCTGAGGTGAAGGGCAAGCTAACTGGTATGAGTTTTCGCGTGCCAACACCTACTGTCTCTGTCGTCGACCTTACTGTGCGCACCACAAAAGAGACTTCCTATAAAGAAATCTGCGACGCAATGAAACGCGCCAGTGAAACCTACCTTAAAGGAATTCTGGCTTACACGGATGAAGAAGTGGTTTCAACTGACTTTATCCATGACCCTCATTCCTGCATTTTTGATGCAGGTTCAGGGATTGAACTCAACAGCCGCTTCTTCAAGCTGATTGGCTGGTATGATAATGAATGGGGCTACTCCCACCGTATTGTAGACCTCATTAACTACATCGCAAAGGATTAGCGGGTATTACTTCTTCAGGTGCAGAGCAGACTTTTCCCCTCTCCTTCATTAAGGAGAGGGGAGTTTAACAACTTGCGCTTTGAACCCACTAAGTCTCGAAGAGCCTCTGGCGTTCAGATGCAGAAAGAATCTTCCACTCCCCAGCAGGCAATTTACCCAGCTCGAAGCGACCAATTTGCGTGCGAATTAAGCGCAGTGTGGGGAAACCAATTGCAGCAGTCATCTTACGCACCTGCCGATTCTTTCCCTCGAAGAGCTCGAGGGCAATCCAGCATGTTGGCACGCTTTTTCGAAAACGAATCGGCGGCACACGTGGCGGAAAGTCAGGCTCAGGGTCTAAAAAGTAGGCAGAGCACGGCTGCGTGCGGTATCCTGCAATCACTACACCTTGTGATAGCTTTTCCAAATCGGCTGGTGTGGGCACCCGCTCAACCTGCACATAATAGACCCGGCGGTGCCGATATTTCGGATTCAGCAAGCGTTCAGTTAGCGCGCGTTCATCGGTCAGCAAGAGCAAACCTTCCGAATCTGCATCTAGCCGTCCAATCGGGTAAACCTGCTTTGGAAACCCAAATTCCGCTAGCGTCCGATGCACTGACCCATTTGGCGTAAATTGAGAGAGCACTCCATATGGTTTGTGAAAGGCAATAATCATCGTGCTTGCGGAGCATCAGCAGACTTCAAGCACCGCCATCTTGCAGCAAGCATTGACTTTGCACAAGACTTTGCTGCACCAACCCTACAGCTTGAAGTATTGCATTATGGTATCAAGGTCTTTGTCGCCCCGACCTGAGAGGCAGACTACAATAATATCTTCGTGCTGCATTGTTGGCGCAACTTGCAAAGCATAATGCACGGCGTGCGCAGACTCAATGGCGCAAATAATGCCTTCAGTGCGTGCTAACGTCTTCAGCGCTTGCATGGCTTCATCATCGGTTGCATAGTGGTAGTGCACCAGTCCTAAATCTTTTAGGTAGCTATGTTCGGGACCCACTCCTGGATAATCAAGCCCCGCTGAGATTGAATGGGCTAACTCAATTTGACCGTTTTCATCTTGCAGTAGGTATGTCATTGCCCCGTGCAATACGCCGGGCTTGCCTTTGGTGAGCGTGGCAGCATGGCGTCGATCTAATCCCTCGCCTGCTGCCTCAATGCCTACCAATCTTACAGTCTGGGCATCGCTTAGAAATGCATAGAACATGCCAATTGCGTTGGAGCCACCGCCGACGCAAGCTGTAATCAGCGATGGCAAGCGTCCTTCGCGCTCTAAAATTTGTGCCCGTGTTTCCCGTCCAATCACACTTTGAAAATCACGTACCATCATTGGGTATGGGTGCATACCCACCACCGAGCCAATGATGTAGAAGGTCTCCTCAGGGTTGGTTACCCAATCACGAATAGCTTCGCTGGTGGCATCTTTGAGTGTGCGACTGCCTGTTGTAACTGGCACAACTGTAGCGCCCAGCAATTTCATTCTTGCTACATTTGGCGCTTGACGGCGCATATCTTCCTCACCCATATAGACGATGCACTCCAGCCCGAAGAGCGCGCAGACGGTTGCGGTTGCAACGCCGTGCTGTCCTGCACCTGTCTCTGCGATGATGCGGCGCTTACCCATTCGCCTTGCCAGCAGCACCTGCCCAATTGCATTGTTGATTTTATGCGCCCCAGTGTGGCAAAGGTCTTCACGCTTGAGATAAATTTTTGCCCCACCCTGCTCCATAGAGAGCCGCTGAGCAAAGTAGAGCGGTGTAGGACGTCCTACAAAGTGTTGAAGCAGGTCATTAAACTCTGCCCAGAATTTTGGGTCTGCCTTTGCGGCTAAGTATTCTCGCTCCAATTCTTCAGAATTTTTGATAAGTGTCTCAGGCACAAACTTGCCGCCGTAGATGCCAAAGTGTCCCCGCACATCTGGGGCGTTGTAGGAAAAAGCTGTCTGCATCATTTTCGAATGCGCTAAATTGAGCATATTGCAAATTAGTATGGATATGCCACCGCTCTATTTTGCTCTTGGCAATAACTGCAAGACTTCAAAATCTGCAGCGCAAGTGATCGTACTCACGACTACACACCTACGTCCAGACTACATCAGGTTGAAGCACCGTGTGAAATCTACATTTCTTCTCTATCTTAAAAAAAGTATATGCTGAAAGCACGCCTTAACACGCTTATTTCGCAAAAGCAGTCATGGCTCTGCGTAGGACTTGATCCTGATATAGTGCAATTGCCCACTCCGTTTTTGCAATCGCAAGATCCCGTGCAAGAATTCATACATGCTGTCATTGACGCCACTGCGGAGTGGGCGGTGGCGTACAAACCTAATTTTGCTTTCTTCGAGTCGCAGGGTCTTAAAGGCTTATCAACACTGGAAACCACCATGAAAGCCTTGCCCACACATGCGATTACGATTGCTGATATCAAGCGCGCTGATATTGGTCACACTTCTCGCCACTACGCCCGTGCCTTCTTTGAGGTCTGGAACTTTGATGCGGTTACCGTGCCGCCGTATATGGGCTATGATTCACTTGAACCGTTTTTTGCATACACCAACAAAATGACCTTCGTGCTGTGCCTCACTTCGAACTCAGGTGCTATTGACTTCGAGCTACAACCCCTTGCAACAGGGAAGCGGCTCTACGAATGGGTGCTGGAAAAAGCTGTGATGTGGAACTACGCAGGAAATGTAGGTATCGTAGTTGGTGCAACTCACGCTGAGCTGATTGGTCAGATTCGTGCCAGTGCTCCTGACCTTTGCTTTCTTGTGCCCGGTGTGGGTGCACAAGGTGGCTCACTGGAATCCGCCCTGATTCATAGCGTGGACACCGAAAAACGTTCGGCTGTTATCAACATTAGCCGCGCTCTCATCTACCCTGACGGTTGTTTTCAGCGTATTTCTGATTTTGCTGCAGCCGTTGCCCAGAGAGCCGAACAATTTGTTCGAGCTATGCGACACGCTCTGGCGCATACCAGTCAGACCCCTGCAACGAAGTTCTAAGGATTTTGCAAATTTTCCCAAGACTACCCCAAAAGCAATAGACAGTTAGCGATGAGATATCCTCTCCGCAGTAACCAAATATGTGGCGCATTGATGTTCTCTTTTCTTCTCAGCCTTGTGTTCTCTCACTTTGCGCTCCCGCAAGAGATTTTCCAGAAAGGAATGTTTGAGCGCAAACCTTTGCCACCCCGCTCAAAAGCAGAGCAGCAAAAGCTTAAGGCGTTTAGGCAAGCATTAGAGCAACTATTTGCTCAGCCGTCTATGCAGCATGTGCTTTGGGGTGTGCGCATTGAGTCGCTCAGCCGAAAAGAAGTTCTCTTCAAACAACTGAGCGAGAAAAATTTTATTCCTGCCTCGAACCAAAAACTTCTCACGGTGGCAGCAGCCCTGACATATCTGGACACTGCTTTTCAATACACCACCAATGTTTTTGCGCGTGGTCGGCTTGAGCGGTTGCCCGATCATACAGGCGTGCTACAAGGCGACCTAATAGTAACCAGCAACGGCAACCCTTGTCTGTCAGGCAAATGGCTTGACCCTCAAAACGGCGAGATGGGCTCACCAACGCTGTTCTTCGAAGCTGTTGCCGATAGCCTGCTCAGCGCTGGCATTCGCATTGTCAAGGGCAACCTCATCGGCGACGATAGCGCCTTCGAACCATCGCCGCTCTCGCAAGATTGGTTCAATGGCGATGGCGAGTATGCGACTGGCTTGGAGTGGGACGACCTCTCATATGGAATGGCTGCACCTATTTCAGCTCTTTCCTTTAACGAAAATGCGGTCTGGGTGCAAGCTTTTCCCGCCGATACAGTTGGCAAGCCTCCTGTGATTGTTCTACTGCCCCCGACTGGGTTTGTCTCCATTCAGAACTATGCCACCACCTCTGCCAAGAATACACGGCGCACCTTATTGATTTCTCGCATTATGGGCACAAACACAATTGTCATTTCAGGTGAGTTGCCAATTACACAAAAGCGCGGCTACAGCGAGAAAATCTCCATTGAGCGGCCTGCAATGTTTTTTCTTACCGTGCTTTTAGAAACCTTAGCCAAAAAGGGCATTCGCATTGAGGGCGAAATTCGCCGAAAGCACACGGCTGAGACATTTATCAAGGATTCTCTGCGCCTGATTGCGCAATATCGTTCCCCTTCACTGATGGAAATTTTAACTTACCTGCAAAAAGAAAGTAGCAACTACCTTTCGGAGCAAGTTTTGCGGACAGTTGGCGCAGCCTATCAAGGCGGTGGGAAAGGTTCACTGGAAGCTGGGCTGCAAGCCATGCGCAAAGTGCTGTCCGTTGCTGGTGCCAAGCCAGAAGAATTTCTTGGCTTTGATGGCAGTGGGTTGAGCCGCAAAAATCGCATTTCACCTGATGCCATCCTCAGCCTTCTGCGCTGGTTTTACCACTCCAGCAAGTTCGAGACTTTTCTTAAAACCTTAGCGATTGCTGGCTTCGATGGCACGATGCTGGAACGCTTGCGCCACACCAAAGCTGAAAAGCGTGTTTTTGCCAAAACAGGTTACCTTTCAGGCGTGCGCACAATTTCTGGATACCTCTATGGCGAAAACGGCGAGTGGTTTGCGTTCTCACTGATGGCAATGAACTATACTCAAGCACGCCGTGACATTGAGGAACTGCAAGACAAAGTTCTGGAGCTTCTTGCTGACTTTGCCGCTAAAGCTACGCCTGCCAGCGACTTCGCTGCTCCTGCTTCGCCTTAGCCTTACTACGCTTAGGGCTTTTTGCACTCCGCAGTTAGAAATCACTGCCAAGCGAAATGTAGTATCGTGGCTCTGAAAAGCCCTGATTGTAGTATGCCCATGCCATATCAAAGCGTACCACAAAGCCTAAGAAGACGGTGCGAATGCCCCAGCCTGTACCTGCCAAAATGTCAGTGTAGTAAGGCGTGGTGCCATTAGGCACATCACGCAGGCGCAAACGCAAACGCTTCTCGTCAGACCATGCTGCCCCTGCATCGACAAAGATGGTGCCCATCAGGTAGTAAAGCGGGATTGGAATGGGACCTAATGGCAAGGTTTGCACAAATGGGAAGCGAAACTCCAGATTCACCAGACCAAAGCGCGTGCCGTTTTGTGCATTCAGATTGTGCCCACGCAGTGGAATGGCTGGCGTAGTGAAGATAAAGTCCTGCACAGCGCTAATCGGTATGCTATTATTCTCAAACTGGCGGTTAATCCAATTCTCTGTGCCACCAATGAAAAAGTTTTGGGGCGTGCCGCCAACGCTGGCTGCACCTGAGAGCCGAATCACAAACGAGTAGTAGCGTGCAAAGTCAAAGTAAGTGCGATAGTCAAAAAGCAGTGTTGCAAAATTTACACGACTCCCTGCGGTGCCCGAGAGGCTGACGGCATAGCGCGTGCCCGAAATTGGCGCGTAGAGGAAAGGCCGAGAGTCATCGTGCGTAAAGGTCACAGATGGGTAGAAAAAGCCCACGCTTTCATTGCCAAATGTGCCATCCAGATTTTCTTTGGACAGGGTCAGGTAACCCACACTGAAATCAAATCGGTCAAAGCGGGTAAGCGGGTATTGGGCGCTCAGGCTTGCACCGTAGAGACGGAATCGGAAGAAGTCAATAAAGTTCGGGTTTGTTGGATTCTGCAAGCCTAAAAAGCGCGCTTGGTGGAAAGCGCTGAACGCATAATCAATGCGGTTCGCCAAGTAGGCATATGTGATACCATAGTCACTATTCTGCAGGTCGAACTGCAAATTGGTGAAGATGCTAATTTGGTGGTTGCCTAAAAGGTCGCTGAAAGCAAAGATGCCTGAGCCGCGTGCTCCCCAAATCGCATCATATCCTGCCCCACCATAGACGATGTCAGGCGTAAAGCTCAGACGATAGCGCTTTACTTTGTATTCACCTTCCTCGTCTACTGCGTTTCTCGGACGATTCTCTGCAATCGGACGTTTCTCAGGTTCTTTCAATTTCTCCGAGAGTGCATTTAGGTTGGCGCGGTCGAAGACGAAATTCTTGACATTAACACGTGGCTCGGAGACGATTACGGAGTCACCGGTGGCATCAGATGTTTGGTTGGCTGCTACATCCGACTTTGGTTGAGCTGCTGTCTTAGCTGCTTCTCCGCCTTCTGCAAACACATACTTTCTTGGGTTAAAGCCGAGCTTATTTTCAGGGCGTGCCGTACTGGCAGAGTCTTCCTTCTTGGGCTGCGCCGTTGCCTCACGATGCAGTTTCACCAGCGAAGAAGATGGCAACCCCGAATGCGGCGCAAGTGCCAGTTTCGGCTCATTGCCGAACAGGTGCGCTTGATACTGTAGCGCCTTTGTGCGCAGTAGCCCTGTATTTTCGGCAAACTTCAGCGTTTGTGTTTTAACCATTACCTTGCCCCAAGGTGTGGGCTCCAGCTCACCATTTTTGAGCGTCGTCTTGACCTGCCGTTCGAAGGGCATTCGCAGCATATAGATGTCAAAACCGCCGTAGTCTAAGCCGACCCCCAAGAGCTTTGTGCCATCACGGGAAATGGAAATATGGCGAATACCAGACAGAAGGTCAGTAATTGGACGCACCTTCGGTTGTGCCGCCGGCAAATTTTCTAATGACGCCGTCGCATCGACCAGTGGCCCTAAGTTCTCCGTGCCGTCCAAAATCATCTCATAGATGTTATAGACGCCATTGCGGTCAGAGACAAAGAGCATCTTCTTGCCATCTGGACTGAGCACTGGCGAAGATTCATCGACCCCATCGGTGGCGGTTAGGCGCCGCATTGTAAAGGTTTCCAGCGAAATTTCATACAGATCATTCTGCGAGTAGTCGTGCAACCGCATCTTGAAGACATCTTTGAGCGGTCCCTGTGTCGATTTGTATCGATTCTCTTTGGAGAGAAACTCTGGTGAAATCAGGGTGTAGTTGCGACGGTCAGAAGCAAAATAGATTTTCTTGCCATCGGGTGACCACTTCGGGTCAAAATCGCTGAAGACATCATTGGTTACATTAATCATCTCCTGCGTCTTCATATTGTAGATATAGACGTCGCTGCGGCAGTCCTGATTGCCAATGAACACTAAGCGGTCGCCATCAGGAGACCAATCCACGGAGAAGATACCATCAAACTCAAAGGTGAGTTTTTCGGTTGCACCTGTCTCCACATCAATCATCATAATCGCATCGTATTCACCTGCTTTGGTTGCAAGGGCAATTTTCTTTCCATCAGGTGACCAAGTAATGCCGGGTGTCAGAATTTTCAGCTCCTCAAAATCAGGCCCACGCTGACCTGCTACTAACCGTCGCTGCTCTTTGGGGTTGAGCGTAGAGCCAACATAAATATCAAAATACCCACTGCGGTCAGTGATGAAGGCAAACTTGTCACCCTGCGGCGAGATGGACGGCGAGGTGTTGTAGTTGCTCCCATCTTTGCGATGGTCGGTGAGTTTTTTCATAATCTGGTTAATGTCTTCTCGGCGCGCAATTTCTGGCCAGTAAGTCACTTTTTGCTCACGCAACCACTTTTCAGACAGCTCCTCAATTGACAGACCAAGCGAGCCACGAAATGCCGCATCTAAGTTGCGTGTGGCGCGCAGGCGTGCCATAATCTCCGAGATTTTCTCCCGACCGTACTTTTCAGAGATAAACTTCCAGACCGACTGCCCACCCCGATAGGCAAAGTATCCGTAAAGGTAGGGAATCGGTGCAAGGTAGTTGTTGATAATTGCATCATTGATGAACATATCGGAGTTGGTATCCCACTCCAGTGCTTGATATTCCGCAATGCCTTCGTTGAACCACAGTGGCAGTTGAATTCGGATGTTGTTGGCAATTGCAGACTGCACGGAGCCACCGTAAATCATATCATTGACCACAGCGTGAATCAACTCGTGGTGGATGACATGGCGAAAGCGCCGATAGTCCCCATCGAAGGGGATGACGATGCGGTTTTTATAGAGCTCTGTTACACCGCCCACCCCTTCTTCAAGATACTCATTGATGACATTGTTCTGCTGGAAATCGTTATGCGACTTGTAGACGATAAATGCAATGCGGTTATTGATTTCGTATTTGAAATCTTTCTTGACTGTCGCATATGCTGCCTCGGCTGCATCAGCCGTGAATTTGGCTAGGTATTCTCCGCCTTCGGTGAAGTAGACATCGAAATGCTCCGACTGGATATAATACCACTCGAAGTTGCGATACTGCACCTTGTTGCGGCCAAAAGCAAAATACTGCGCTGATGCTGAAGCGGGCACGAAAATGACTTGAAATAGTAGCATAGCTGTTGCCACGAGCCAAAAGAGAGTGCGATGGGCTAACATAGTCCTGAAACCTCGCTTTTTGTTTATACGCCCGATTTACAAGGTTCAACTTAAAAAAGAGATGTAAAATTTCAAGTGCGCTGCAATTGCTTGCTGCAAAATTTTGACACCATAAGCTTGCACTCCGTTTAACCATGTTGCTTATACGCAAAGCCTAACAATACCTCTTGCCTTCTTTTAAGGCAATGGCATGTAGGTTTTGCTTTCACCGCCTCCTTAGGTGACACCCTTGCTTTTTGCGACGCCTTGAT
The DNA here is from genome assembly GCA_025056565.1 of Chloroherpetonaceae bacterium. Lineage (NCBI taxonomy): Bacteria > Pseudomonadati > Chlorobiota > Chlorobiia > Chlorobiales > Chloroherpetonaceae > Chloroherpetonaceae bacterium. The sequence continues at coordinate 42,437 of JANWWA010000014.1, forward strand.
TTTTGCGCCCTTTTGCCTTCGCACTTAGCTTCTAAAATCGCAAATTTGCATCAAATTCTACCCGATATCACAATGACAGACTTGGAGACTGCAATTTTACCGCTCGATGCTGCCCAGAAACTTGTCAGCCGAATTAAACAACAAGGGAAAACTGTTGTCTTTACAAATGGCTGTTTCGATATTCTTCACGCTGGGCATGTGCAGTATTTGGAAAAAGCCAAAGCTTTGGGCGATTTTCTGGTGGTTGCAATCAATAGCGATGCCTCTGTGCGGCGCCTCAAGGGTGAGCACCGACCTATTAACTCGGAGCAAGACCGTGCGTATATCCTAAGCCGATTGAAACCTGTCGATGCCGTAGTGCTCTTTGACGACGACACGCCACTGCGCATTATTGAAGCGCTCTTGCCGGACGTGCTTGTGAAAGGCGGAGACTGGGCTTTGGATAAAATTGTCGGCAAAGAGGTGGTTGAAGCACACGGCGGTGAAGTGCGCACGATTGCATTTTTGGACGGTCGCTCTACTACAGGCACAATTGAAAAAATCCTAAACGCCTACTGTAAATCAGAGAGTCGAGCCTGATGACTTCGCTAAGTGATAAGATATGGCTATCTCTGGCATGGCTGGCGCAATGGTTAGTTCGGCTTTTGAGTTTCACATTCCGCAGCGCCACGCTTTTGGGCTTCCTGCTCCTGATTACCGCTGCCGCCTTCTATGGTTATGCCCAAACAGAACATGGTAAAGCGTTCTTCAAAGAAAAAATCCAGACAATTTTCAGTGAGTTATTCAACGGTCGGCTTGCATTTCATCAAGTTACTATTGCATTTCCGAATGAGATTGCTATTGACAGCATCAGGCTGTATGTCGGCGTCGACACTCTGCCAAGTCTCTCGCTCAATAAGCTCACACTGGAACTTGATGCTGATGTGCTCTACGATGGTGTGCTGAAAGGGTTTGGCGACCGCATTCACCTGCGTCGCATTGCACTTAGCCACCCCGTCTTGCAGCTAATGGAGGATAGCACAGGTCGCTTTACGCTTTTGCAACTGATAAAATCAGATACCACAACCACGCAGGATACGCTTGCTACTGCTCTTCCGAAACTCATCTTCGACGAGATTGCGATTGACAACGCACACATCACTTGGTATCGCTTTGCTGGTCAGTCTGCAGTGCCCGATTCATTGAAATATGACAAGTGGGAATTTGCGCATGCTTCGCTGCAGGCTTACTTTGAGTATCAAAACGACATTTTCACGTTCATTTTGCGCGCGTTGCACTTCGATTTGCCAACTAAGCACTTCACACTGGAGAGTGCTTCCGGGTTTCTTTCGCTGAACAGCGAGCGCGTAGAACTTATAGGTTGGCGCGTGCAGACGCGTGAGTCAATGTTAGCCTGTCATGCCTCGCTCAGCGGTCTTAATCTCTTTGCACCCATCACGAAGGAGGCGATTGAAAAAACCCGCTTTGCCCTTGAACTTGATGTACCACGGGCAGTGCCAAAGGAATTTCAGCCTTTTGTGCCCGATACGCCTTTGCCCGAAGGTGAATTCTCCACACTGATTTTAGCACGTGGCTGGCTCAATAACTTTACGCTCTCACCCAGCTACCTACAAACCCCCAAAAGCCAAATTCACCTTTCAGGTGAAGTGGTTGGCATTGCCACGCTGGAAAACCTCTGGGTGAACCTTTTGCTACGCCCCTCACAACTCTCTATTCCTGAGCTGTATGAGCTGTTTGGAATAGAAGGTTTGAAAGATTATCGCAACTTGGGCACAGTAGAAGTTGAGGGCACCTATCGCGGCACGCGTGACAACTTCAAAGCTGATGCAGCACTGCACTCTATTGCTGGCACCCTTCGCGCTAATCTTGAGCTGAGCTTTCGGCAAGGTTTGCCCATTACCTACATCGGTGGGATTGAGACGGAACATCTTAATCTTGGTCTTGCGCTGGGTGATTCATCGCTTTGGAGCAACATCAACTTCAACGGCGAAGTTAACGGCAAAGGCACAGATTTTCAGCGCCTAAGAGGCGTTGAGTTTCAGCTTAGCGGTCGCTTAGAGCCATCGTCGCTGGCAGGGCGCAACATTTCATCGGCGACGCTTAATGTTAGAGCTGCGCGGCAAAAAGCCGAAGGCGAGCTGAAAGTTTTTGCAGACGAGCAGTCCTTACACTTTACAGGTGAACTGGACTTTAAGCCAACAGAGCCGACCTACAAAGGTCGCGCACAATTTACAGGCTTCAATCTCGGTAAGTGGATTCGGGACGATAGCATCAAGACCTACCTTACGATGAATTGCGAGTTAGATGGCGAGAGTTTCAGCTTAGATAAGGTGAGCGGTCGCTTTGAAATTACCTTTGACTCTTCCACGGTTGGCAGGCTTTACATCGTTTCTGGCACGAAAGCCTCGTTAGATGTTCGGCAAAGCGATAGCCTCTCTATGGTGCGACTTGAAAGCGATGTTGCAAACTTTGAAGCTGATGGACAGTTTAATCTTTCAACACTCTTCAACTTGCTTTTGCTGCAAGGTGCAGTTATCAACGAAGAGATTTTGAAGGACAATATTTTCCGTAGTGAGGCGCAGCAGCGCCGCTACGAATATCTGACACGACGCACCGATCGGCTCACCAGAGAATTGCAACGCAAATCCCGTCGCCACACCAGCGAAGAAGAGCTTAGCAGCATCTCGGACTCAATGCTGGCCTTGCCGCCGCTTAGCGTGCGCTATAAGCTCAGTTTCAAGAGTCTTTCGAAAATTGCCCTGATGCTGCGCTCTGGCTACTTTAATGCAATTGGCTCAATGGAAGGGCGCATTGAAAGCCAAGCTAATCGCTGCTTGTGGCACACTTCACTGACGATTGATTCACTTCGCTATGGCACGATACTTGCCGCGCGCACCCTTTCAGCTTCACTGCGCTACTCAGACGATTTGCAAACTGATTCAACTCAGCGACGCACCTTTCACAACTTAAATGCGCTTCTGCAAGCCAATGTTTTCCGAATGAAAATCGGCGACCAGCGCTTTGTGAAAACAGCTTTGCGCGCCAAATATGCCCCCAGTGACCTTGATGTCAATCTGCGCACAACGCACCAAAACACGCGTGGACTGTTTGACCTTGATGCCGAAGTGCGCACAGTGGGTGATCAGTATGTTATCCAATTGCGTGATGCAACTTTTGCTACACAAAACTACTTTTGGCAAAACGATGCGAATGCACAAATCATCATCAGCCGAGACCTTGTAAAGTTTGAAAATCTCCGCTTCATCAATAATGAACAGGAAATCGTTGTACTCGGTGAGTTTCGCCTTACTGGTCAGAGCGAACTTTCATTCCGCATTCAAGACTTTTCACTTTCGGACATTCGTCAGTTCTTTTTCGATTCACCCAACACAAAGCTGGGTGGGACACTTAACCTCACGATGAATTTAACTGGTAACTTTATCTCTCCAGTTATCACGCTGACCAGCACGCTGGATAATTTCTTCTATGAAACGATTGACATCGGACACCTTGATTTTGCTGGGCGGTATGAAAACAAGCGCTTTACCTTTGAGCTAGGCGCAAATACCGATAGCGCACGCTACCGTGCATTCAATTTACCGCTCAAACCCTACACACACATTCGTGGCGAAGGCCGACTCCCGATTGACCTCTCTATTAACGCTGAAGAGCGCTTGCTGCAAAATGAAGACATTTGGGTAGAAATCGCTTGTCCAGACCTCAGCCCTACGATTTTAGAGTTCGCAGCGCCCGTGCAGCGCGTATCGGGTGCAATCGGTCTTCGTATTACATACTTTGGGCGATTCCCAAGCCCAACGCTTAAAGCCGTGCTGACTGCACAAGATGTTCACGCTACGACCACTGCTTCCGGCGTGGAGTATATTATTAATGGCAGTGCCGATATTACGCCTAATTTGGTGCAATGGCGCAGCGTCGATGTGCGAGACAAGCAAGGTGGCCTTTTGAGAACCAGCGGTACGGTGAGAATGTCTGACTTTGATGTTCAGCGTTTTGATATTCAACTCAGCTTTAGCAAGCTCTTGCTCTACGACAAGCCCGCTGGTCGTAGCGAAGAGCTTATTGGTCGTCTTATTGCAAGTTCCGATGAATTACGCTTTTCAGGCACGATGAAAGAGCCAGTGCTCTCTGGCACGCTCCGCCTTGATGGTGGGCGGCTTACGCAATTTCGCTCTGGCTCGAGCAAAGGCTCACAAATTGTCGAAGCGTCCAAATTCATCACGACCATTGTCGAAGAAGACACCTCGCTGGAAGCACGCCTGCGCCGCAATCCAAAGCTAAACCTTACGCTGGACGAAGAGTTTGAGCTTTCCGAGACGGCACGTGCCATTCGCTCGGCTTACAAAGCCTCATTTGTTGACGAACTGTCTATGTCGCTACGGATTGCAACAGTGCAACCCTTGTCTTACACGCTTGTCTTTGACCGCTTCTTAGGCGAGCAATTAGATGCCCTCATTGAAGATATGGCGCTGACGATTAACAAGCAGAAAACCACATACCGCGTATTTGGCTCTGCCAGCATCACATCAGGGCGATATAACTTTTATGGCGTGGCATTTAACATTGAGCCGGGTGCCACAATGCGCTGGCTTGGCGGCGGGCTAACCGATGCAGTCTTGGACATCTTTGCACGCTACCAGACGCGTGTGCTCTCTACAACCCGCAACGAGCTTGATAACATTATCTTGCGTCCACACATTGGCGGCACGGTTGATGACACCCAAATTGAGATTAGCTACATTCTCAACGAGCGCACTTATCGTGCGCCGGGTACTCGGATTGCAGGCGAAGAAGACCCTAATGCCGCACTCAATTTCATCACACTGCTGACTGCGCGCCGATGGTATGCACCGCCCGGTAGCGCCAGTGGTGGAAGTCTATCTGGTGGTCTACTCACTGGCGTTGGGCTGTCAGCGGGTGCTGGCTTGCTTTCGTCGCAAATTACGCGTCTTGCTTCGGCTATTCAAGGCGTGCAGGCGGTTAATATCGACTTTGCACGTGACCGCAGCGGTCAAGTCGCTGGCGTCGACTTCTCGCTTGAGTATGCTGTGCCAGGCACAGACGGCCGGCTGGTTGTTACAGGCTCTGGCTCTACTGCGGCTGTCGACTCGCTCGGTCGCACCAACAATGCTATCAGCAACTCCCAGCGCTTGGAATACCGCATCAGCCGAAACCTTGTCTTAGAAGCCTTCCGAAATTACGGTCCTAATAATTTCAACCTCTTCAATAACACGATTGCCGAAGTGTGGGGCATTGGCATTTCCTACCGTGAGACCTTTCACACTTGGGGTGAATTTGGTGAGCGCTGGAACGCTTACTTTGATGCCTTCACACGCTGGCTTTCGGGCAGCAAATCCGATGACAAGGAGAAAAAACCCACCGTTGATTCAACTATTGTACCGAATGCAGTATCGCGTGTAACGGTGCCGAGTCGTCCAACTCCAACTTTGCAGGACTCTGCGAAAGCTACCAGAAGTGCAGGCGCAGACTCGACCGCTGCGCCAATCGCTGTGCCTGCTCCTGCTTCGGACTCGACTGCTGTTTCACGACGACGATTACGCTAACATTCAAATCAGTGCAGAGAACTTGACGAAGGAAATTCTTTCTCGTTCTGACGAAGAAACCCGAGAGTTTGCACGCCAATTTGCAACGACTTTGCAGCGTGGCGACATTGTCGCTCTCATTGGTGAACTGGGTGCAGGTAAAACACAGTTTATACGCGGCATTGCCGACGTGTTCAACGTTGAAACCGAAGTAACCAGCCCCACTTTTGCCCTGCTTAACATATATGAGGGTCATGTGCACGGCAAACCCGTTAAGCTCTATCACTTCGACTGGTATCGCCTGCAAGACGAGGAAGAACTCTATCACATTGGCTACGAGGATTACCTCTACGGCGAAGGTCTCTGTATGATTGAATGGGCTGACCGCTTCCCAAGCAAAGTGCCCAAGCATGCTCGACGCATAACGATTGAACACGCTGGCGAGACAGAACGCCGCATTGTGATTGAGGGTGGTCTACCCATTGCCCGTGCCGATACTTTCTGGCGCTAGCCGTTGCTTTTTCTGCCGTTCCTGCTTAGCGTGCTACAGCCCCTCTAGCCACCATGCTACACGGTCTCAGTGGCTACGGACGCTTGTTCCAGCAACCGCGCTGCACGCACGCGCAGATTGTGCAGCCAGAAAAACAGCGCCACAAATCCAAGAATAGAGGCATAGAGAATGAGGCGAATTATAAGGTCGGTCGTGGATGAGATAGCAGGATTGACATCGCCTTTGTCAGACCCCGGATGCAAGCCCGGCACCATTCTTGGCAAAATGAAATAGAGAAAGATGAGCGCTGGGAAGGAAAAAATGCTGTAGACGCTGGCAAGACTTGCGCGCTTTTCCGCTGTGGGCACACTGGCTCGCAAGGCAAAGTAGGCAGAATACATCAGGAATACGAGGAAAATCGTGGTCTGGCGTGGATCCCAGTGCCAAAACTGCCCCCAAGTTACTTTCGCCCAAATTGCCCCTGTAAGCATGGCCAGCAGATTGAAGAGAAAGCCCAATCCTGATGCTGCCTCCGCTGCCACGTCGCTTGCTAAATCTCCCGTGCGCAGATACTTTACGCTATACCAGACCGATGTAAAAAATGCCACCACTGCCGTAATTGCCATCGGCACGTGGAAATACATATTGCGCGTGGTCTCGCTTAGCATTCCCACTTTGTTTGGAGAAAGCAGCGCTGCCACAATTACTGCCACAAACCAGACATATAAGCCTATTTGAAACCAGAGCTTTCTTGTCATTGCTAATTCAGTTTAATTCTTGGGTCTACGACGGCATAGAGCACATCGGCTATCAAGTTGCCCAAGATAATCAACACCGCTGAGATAAATGTATTGGCAATAATAAGCGGATAGTCGCGTGCAAAGATTGCTTCCACTGTTACGCGCCCCATTCCTGGGATAGCGAAAATCACCTCTACAAACAAAGCGCCACTGAAAAGAATCGGAAAGGAATTGCCCAAGATGGTAATAACGGGCAAGAGCGCATTGCGCAGCGCATGCTTGTAGATGACAGCGTATTCAGGCAGCCCTTTTGCGCGTGCAGTACGCACATAGTCTTGTCGGAGCACTTCCAGCATACTTCCACGCACATAACGCGCCAGACCTGCTGCATTGCCTACACTCAGCACAAAGACGGGCAAAAAAAGATGCAGCGCTCTATCCCACAAACGCTCGCTGAACGATAAGGTATCTGCACCTACACTCTCCACGCCAGACGCAGGAAGCCAGCCCAGCTTTAAGGCAAAGAGAATGATGAGCATTAGCGAGAGCCAAAATTCCGGCATTGAGTAGATAAACAAGGCTAAAATGGTTAGCCCTCTGTCGTATAGCGTGCCCTGTCGGACTGCAGAGAGCACGCCAAGCAAAATGCCGAAGAAAAACTGCAGCGTCAGTGCCAGTGTCGACAGCAGCAGCGTGATTGGCACGGCTTCTGCAATGACATCAAAAACTGGTTGCATTCGGCTAAAGCTCTGCCCAAAGTCACCTTGCACCACACGCGATAGCCACTTAACATACTGAATCGGCAGTGGGTCGTTAAGACCAAATTGTTCGCGCAATTGCTCGGCAACTTTTGGACTGATACCGGGTGCAAGGTAGAGTGCTGTGGGGTCGCCGGGCGCAAGGCGAATGATAAAAAACGTGAGCGTAAGTACTCCGAAAATGAGGGGAATTGCAATGACAATGCGGCGCACAATATAGGTCAGCATTGCTCAGAGCAGTTTTCTAAACGTGCTTCGCAATACGCCTTTGGCGGCAAATTTTTCTTTGAACTCAATCAGTGAGTAGGCAGGGGTCATTTGATTTTCGTGTTGCACATTTTGCGAGACGCCGATATCGACATACCGACAGCCCTTACGAATAGCCCAGTGCACCACTTCATTCATCACATAGTGAATCGGGTGATAGGCTGAAAATTCGTAGTTCAGCATATTGTAGAAGCACAGTGCCACCTGCGGGTTGCACAGAAATACCAAAGACCCACCAATTGCTTTGCCTTTGAGACGCACCAAAAACAGGAAAATGTTATCGGGAAAAAGGTGCTTTAGGCGATATAGTTCATCTAAGGTGTGGGTTGGCTTTGCGCCGTGCCGTGCTTTGTTTTCCAGTAAAATTGGATAAAATTCATCAATACCAGCCGTTCCCTCACACAGCTCAATTTTCAAATCGGGGTTACGCTGACATTGATGAATATAGCGGCGCACCGTGCTCGAGAAATACTTGGTGAAATTGTCGGTCGGCTCGAGCTGTATTGCATGCGAAATGTAGTGCCTCTCAAAATCAAAGCCCTTGAAAGCCAGGGCATAGTCCATATCCTGAATGAGCCTCTTTTGATAGATGAATGGCGCATGCGTCAGCAGGATTTTCTTAAAGCCCTGCTTTGCAGCATAGCTAAGGAGTGCATCGACCAGATGCTCGTTATCTGGATACTTCAGTGCTGGTAGCACGAACCCTCCGTAGCTTGCCCCAATAGGCGATTCCAGTGTTTTGCCGCCCTCCATTACTGCGGCCGGCAACACTGAGAGCAACTCTCTTCCACGATAGAAGAGCAAATGATGGAACTCGAAGCGACCTACAGGGTGGTAGCTCAAGAAGCGCTGCAAGTGAAAAAATGTGCCATTGTTCGAGCGCCAGACAAAATCGTCCCAAAGCACTGAAAGCGAAGGCTCATATAGTCGTACTTCTACGGTTGCCCGCTTGCTCAGGACGATAGGCGCAGACAACGGCGACATTTCCCTTTTGGTTAGGAACGGCTTTGCAGCTTGCTAATTTCATCGCGTAGCCGTGCCGCTTTTTCGTAGTCTTCTTTTGCAATCGCCTCGTTGAGCTTTGCGGTCAGCTCCTCGAGCTTGCTCATTGGAGATGTGCGTCGCTCTGCACTGGCGCCAATGCCGATGCCAAAGCCTTGTTGCTCTGGGGTCTTTTCATCAATAATTCCTGCCTCGTTCATCACCTCTTCGGAGACATAAATCGGGGCATCGCAGCGCACTGCCAGAGCAATCGCATCGCTTGGACGGGCATCAATCTCATGCGAGACGCCCGAATGCTCGCAGATGATTTTGGCAAAGAAGGTTTCGTTACGCAGCTCATCAATCATCACCTCTGAGACATTGATATTGAACGTATCGGTGATGCTACGAATGAGGTCATGTGTGAATGGGCGCGGAGGCTTAATGTTTTCTAATCTGAGCGCAATCGCTTGTGCTTCAAAGCCCCCAATGATGATGGGAAGTTTGCGCTTGCCGCCCACTTCGAAGAGAATTAGCGCATATGCACCGTTGCTGTGTGGGCTATTGGAAAGACCAAGAATATCAACTTGAATTTTCTTCATAATCCACGCTATCGTTGAGGTTCAAAACACCTGAATTTGTCGTTTTGTTGAAGATACACCAAAGAAAGTAGAAAAAGCAAGCAAAGAAACTCAGCGCTTCTTTTCTCGTTTTTCATACCTCTTTTTCAATCGCTATTTACACATTCAACGTTCATTATGCAAGTCTCTCCAGGTTGCTCCCTTTGCATCTCAGGGGTGCTGTGCACTGAGCTTAGTTTGCACTGGCACAAGGAGCGTCGTTGGCGCATTTTTTTCCTGCAATTGCCTCAGGTTCATCGTAAATCGCCGGAGCTTGCCTTGTAGCCAAAGCGGCAACTGGTCAGCGTAGTGCGGGCTTATTACACTGCCGCTGTTGCCACCGGGCAGCACGCTCCAAAAGTCCTGTTCTGACAAATCCACCACTCGGCGAGAACTTGCGCCTAACTTTTGCGAGGCATCAATCAGCGCCGTGCCTGTGGAGTCTGATGAGCGGTAGGGATACTCGCCGTTGTTGATAGTTGTCGAGGTGCCCGCCGTTCTAAACGGACCTAAATTGAAAACCTTCCCTAATGGATTTTCCGTGCCGTCTTTTGCTTTCTGACCGAACACGTGGCGCAGCGTAAGCTGATGCACGCGTCCCCATTGCCAATCGGCTTCATTCTCACCAATTTCACGGCGCAAAATTTCCACCGCCTCATTAAAACTTTTGCGAATGATGTCGTCTCGTGTTTCTACAGCACGGGTGCGCACATCATCAAACCAAATGTTGTAACGCACCACTTGCACAACCGTGCTATCTTTCACCTCTGTTACCACAGTGGAGTCTGCAAGCAACTGACCTATTACGCGGGTTGGCGCATTTACCAGCGAGAGGTAGTTCTGGAAGAGATTTTCGCCCAGTTCATCGTGTAGCGTGTTGCGCAGCAGTTGTTTTAGCCACTGCGAATAAATCGTTGCAGCAATTGAGTGCGCTTGAAACTCGCCGTTCCAATTGCGCAAAAATTGAATCGGTCTTTGATGCATGCTCAGCGTATCGTTTGCCAGCGCACTCAGTAAAAACCTTAGCGTCTCTTGCGCAAAAGGCGAGATCACATCGGTTTGCATTTTCTCGAAGTCCTCAGCTGAGAATCTTTCCTTGCTGCGTAGGAGTGCCGTGATGCGCTCGGCGCGGCTTGGCGGTTCCCAGAGTGCAGAAATGTAGTATTTGTAGCCATCGGGCACGATTTTGTTATTTGCTGTTACAATCATATCCGATGGGGGATCGAAGAGCATTGGCAGCTCATCAAATGGCACGAAGCCTTGCCAATCTTGCTCTGGTTTGCGTGCATCACGGAGCAAAAAGCCCTGCTTGTCGAGGCGAATGGGGAGTTTGCCTGCAGCTTGATAGCCGATGTGCCCCGCTGCATCAGCATAGAGAAAATTCTGCCCGGGCAAACCGTAGTGGCGTAGCGCAGCTCGGAAGTCCTGCCAGTTCTTTGCTTTGAGAATGCCTAAGAAGGTGGCCACTTCATCGGACAGTTCTTGTCCTGTCCATCTCATTGAAATGGTGTAAGCATCTAAGAGTGGCGACTGGGCTTGTTGAAAACCGCTGTAGATTTGGTCGGAAATCACCACGCCGTGCCGTCCCCACCGCACGCGAAGCGGCACACTGGCTGCACCTTTGAGGCGAATTTCCTCCACACGCTCTTGCAAAGTCTCAGTTGAATCCAGTAGAGCGAAAAAGTCGCAGTCATCGAGCATCATATTCGTCAGCCCCCATGCAATGGAGTCATTTCTACCTAACACAATGCAAGGCACGCCGGGCAGGGAGCACCCAGCGGCATTGATGCCTGCTGCCCTGCAACAAAGATGCATTTCATACCAACGCGCTGGCGCCGAAAAGCCCAAGTGAGGATCATTTGCTAAAATCGCATTACCTGCAGCAGACTTTGAGCGCGTCACAGCCCAGCTATTGCTACCGATATGCGAACCCATCACTCCTGCAAACTCTCGATATGCCTTATCCAGCTCTTGCCATAAGCGGAGCACTGCAGCCGTGCGCTTGCTTGTATCTGGCAAAGCGGGCAAAATGGTCGGTTTATCTTTCGGGTAGTCAGGGTAAAGGTGCTTTGCTTTCTCGTAGCCAACTTGTGCCGTGATGTCCGCTAAGGCCACATCAATGTGCCAAGCAATGTTGAGTTCCCAGCCCATTAGGCGCGCAATAGCAAGGCAGTCCTCTGGTCGCCACGCTGCTGGCTCATACTGCAGAATGTCGAACTCAATTGGCAGCACAGCTTTCCCCGCTTTGATTTGCTCGAGATATGCATTGACGCCCTGCGAATAGGCTATCAAGACCGCGCGACTTTCAGGCGAGAGTATATTGCTATTCCAGAGTGAATCAGCAATGTGGCGTAATCCAACTGTTCGGAACAGCCGGTCGAAGCTCAGTGCCGATTCACCCAAAATCTCAGCCAGTTCACCTTTGGCAGCACGGCGTGCCAAATCCATCTGCCAGAGTCGCTCTCGGGCGTGTGCAAAGCCCTGTGCAAAAAAAAGATCGGCTTCGCTTTGCGCTTCAATGTGTGCCGCAGCATATTCGTCGTAGTAGATTTTCACGACCTGCTGCAAGCCTTTTATCTCAAAGCGCGCCTCATAGTCAGGCACGGATTTACGCAGGATAGCGTAGAATGCCGCTGCAGCTCCACAGCCAATTGCGAGCAGCGACAGCGATAGCCCAATGAGAATTTTCGTTGTTCGCTTCATTTTAATCGTATCGCCGTTCGATGTGGTCGTAGATGCCGCCGTAGAGCACGGTTTTAATGGCGTCGGTTTTCAGAAAGTCGTGTGGAAAGCCAAGTTCAATGGCGCTGGCTTCGTTGAGTTTCGCTATTGCATTGTCTGGTAGGGTCAGGTTCAGTGCGCCGAGATTATCCCTAAGTTGGGCTTCGGTGCGTGCACCGATAATTGGAATGACAGATTGCTTCAGGTTCTGGCGTGTCCATTGAATCGCAACTTGTGCGGGGGTTACACCCAGCTCTTCGGCAACCTGCACCACGACTGCGGCAATTCGTCCTGCACGTTCAGAGCGGCGCGAGCTATGTTCAGGCAGTCGTCCTGTTTCATTGCGGAGATACTTGCCCGTCAGTGCACCGCCGCCAATTGCTCCCCAAGGCGTAACCGTTAGCCCGAAGGCTTTCGCCATTGGCAAAAGTTCTCGCTCTGGTGTGCGCTGCAGCAAGCTGTATTCAATTTGAAGCGCCACAAACTTTGCCCAACCGCGCAGCTCTGCCAGTGTATTGGCTTGCGAGACAACCCACGCTGGCGTATCAGAAATCCCGATGTAGTGCACTTTGCCTTGTCGCACAAGGTCGTCCAAGGCGCGCATAATTTCATCGACAGGCGTTGTGGCATCCCACATATGGAGCCACAGCAGGTCAATGTAGTCAGTTTGCAACCGTCTTAGGCTTTGCTCGACGGAGCGCATCAGGTTCTTGCGGTGATTGCCACAGTAGTTTGGATCGCTAAGGCGGTCGTAGAGCGAGTATTTGGTTGCGACAACAAAGTGGTCACGGTCGCTGGCAATGAATTCGCCGACAAACTTTTCGCTTGTGCCTTCGGTGTAGCGATTAGCGGTATCAATAAAATTGCCACCCGAATTGGCGTAAAGATCGAAGACGCGCTTGCTTTCGTCTTTATCAGCGCCCCATTTCCATTCTAGGCCAAAGGTCATTGTGCCCAGCGCAAACTCTGAGACCCTCAGGCCTGATGGACCGAGCAGTTTGTATTTCATCATTAGTGGTGTGTTTGAGGCTTGCTGTTTGTTTTTACAAAGAACTATACCACCTGCAAAGCAACAAGTCGCTGAGCGTCATGCTTTCTAAAAGTCAGTTTCAGACAATTTGATTGCGTGTGTAGCCCAGCCGTTCAATGCGCATTTCTACCACATCGCCAATTTCGAGGTATGGATACTGCGTATTGTCCAGCTCCAAGAGGCAGCCTGTGCCAACTGTGCCGCTGCCAATTACATCCCCTGCATAAAGGCGCACATCGCGCGAGGCTCGTTCAATCATCTGTGCAAATGAGTAGTGAATGGTCTTAAAATTGCCTCCCCCATACCGCTTGCTATTGACATAGACTTCCATTTCCAAGTCTAATTTTTCGCCGACCTTTCGGTCGCTTAGTTCATCTTTGGTTACGAGAAATGCGCCGAGCGTGGTCGCAAAGTCTTTGCCTTTGGCTGGTCCTAAACCTACTTTGACCTCTCGCATTTGCTCATCGCGCGCCGACCAATCGTTCATTATGCAGTATCCTGCGATATACTCTTCGGCTTCCTCACGCGAAATGTTTATACCGTTTTTGCCAATCACGCACGCCAGCTCCAGCTCATAATCCAGCATCGCTGTCCAGCGTGGCTTTCTAAGTGGCTCAAAGGGTCCAATTACCGCTTGATGATTGGAAAAGTAGAACACAGGAAATTCATACCACTCTGGCGGCACTTCCAACCCTCGTTTTTGGCGAGCGTTTCGAACATGTGCTTCAAACGCGTAAAAATCTCGAATGGAGCGTGGGCGTGGCACGCATGCCAGAAATTCCACTTCGTCGAAAGACAGTGCAGGACCTGCTGGCTCAATGCCTGAAAAATCATTCTGACAGGTCTCCAGCAACTCAATCATTGAACCAAAACGCGTGGGGAAAATTTTTTCCTCAGTTGCCACACCCACACACACCGCTTGCGAGGCGCGGTTGCGAATGGTGCAAAATTTCATTGCAGCTTATGCCAGATCCTTAGCTGGACATTTGGCGCACAGCTCCCTCGCACTCAGCGCTAAGAGATGTGCAACGCTCAGGAAGACCACGTGGGCTCTGAGGGATTCGAACCCCCGACCTACTGGGTGTAAACCAGTCGCTCTAACCAACTGAGCTAAAAGCCCTCTTACTTGCTAAGTTCTGTTTAATCGCTTTGCCCTGTAACTTCTGACGTAAGTCCTCAAATTTAACCGTTCCGACTGGCTCTTGCAAAATCTACTGCTACTCAATCCTCTATGGCTCAACGGCTAAGGCACACACGAGCATACCTGCCACCAAGAAATTTTGCGCAATGCCGTTATACCACACATCACGCGTGCGAGGTGATTGCACGAAGTGATACTGTAGCCACACCTGCGGCACGATAAAGAGCAGAATCAGCAGTCCATTCACCCACTTGCCCAGCGCAAACATATAAGCTGCAGCCAGAAGCTGCCCCGTATCGATGAGCACGGCGGCAATCACCGCTGCGTTATGCTCACCATACACAACTGGCAATGTGAAAATTCCGACGCGCTGGTCACCCTCAATTGACTTGAAATCATTGACTGTCATTGTGCCTGTGCTCGCAAAAGCATAGCAGAGCGAAATTATCACTGACTCAGCCGAGATTGAGCCGCGATAGAGCACCTCGCCAGACAGCCATGGATAGACAAGGTATGAAAATGCTACGATGATATTGCCCCACCACAGCCGCTTTTTCAGCTTAATGGGATTGGCACTGTAGAGATGCGCATTAATGATGCCTAGAATCACATGAGCCACAATGAAGGGGTGCAACAGCCATGCTACGCCGACGGTTAGAACCGTCCAAGCCGTAATCAGAATCGTCGCATCTCTTAGAGAAATGTCGCCTGCGGGAATCGGACGCGTCGGCTCGTTGATGGCGTCAAGGTCGCGGTCGAAATAATCGTTTAGCATCTGGCAGACCCCTGTAGCCAGTGGCCCAGTGAGCAAAATGCCCAGCCAGAATTTCCAATCTGCAAGGTTTGACCAGCTAAACACACCACTTGCTACTGCGCCGCACACAAAGCTCCAGATAACTGGAATCCAAGTAATTGGCTTGAGGAACTTCAGTAGCAGCTCAAACTTGGTGAGCTTTACGCGCTTAGCCTGTTCCTTAGGCTCGCGAATGCCAGAGGTGCGCGCAAGGCGCGTGTCGAGCGAAAAGTCTGTTTGTTCCATCTGCAACCGCCGTTTGTGCAAGAGACTTTCCTCAATGCGACGGTTCGGCTCAATGTGTTCGGGTGTCTCAGGCATTGCTATCTCAGTTGAGAAATCATCGCCAGCATATCGTTGTTGTCGGGCAGCCTGAAAAATGGGCTAGGCAGCTCTAAGCCGCTGATAAACTTAAATCGGATAGCCCCATGCTTATCAAGCAAAAACTCTGCAGGCATTGGTGCTCCTAAGGCTGCACCGATGCCATATTGCTGAAAGACTTTCCACTCTGCATCACTAAGCACAGGGAAGGTGAAACCTTGCTCTTGCACGATGATTTTGGTCATCTCTACGCGCGTGGTGTTGACCATCACAACTTCTGCACCCAGCGCTTGAAATTTTGGATAGTCCTCTCGGAGTGCAAGTAGGTGTGGGTAACAGATTGGGCAGAAAATTTTATCGGTGAAAATGCGTGTAAAGACCAGTAGCAACGGCTTGCCACGAAATTCAGACAAACGCCTCAGCTTGCCTTCGCTATCTGGCAACTCAAAGTCAGGCGCAAGGTCGCCAATCTGAAATAAATCCACGCTGGCTTTGGGGGCAAAGTTTGCAATAAACTTCTCGTGAATTGGCATGATGGAATCAAACAGACTGGGCATAGCAAATGACTGATTAAATTGATGTAATTTTCAAACTCGGTGTGTGCACTGCACGAAGCGACAGAGAACCCAACTACGCTGCACTGCAGTCCGCACTACGCTGGATACTGTTAAGTTACATCACAAAGCAATGAAAATCGAAAAAGTGCGTTATACCAAATCCAATTTGCCTGAAAAGCTGTGTGAACATTGCCGTCGCCCGATGGCGTGGCGCAAGTCTTGGGCAAAGAATTGGGAGCAGGTCAAATACTGCTCAGAGCGCTGCCGCAAAGAAGCGAAACGAGAACGCCAATCTGCTTGAACAGCAAATCTCTAAACAGGCACATTAATGGAACATCCATTTGCCAAGCAACCAACCGCAATGGAGCTTGAGAACTTGATTTATGAAGTTGCGGTCAATCGAGTTTTGATTCTTGTCCTGCTGCAAGAGCTTGAAAAGCACTCTCCGGGCATTACAGAAGCGGTGCAAGACATTTTAAGTCAAGAGCCGCAGCGTGTCTATGGACTTGTGTCGCAGTTTGTCGAGGAGCCTTCGCCATATTATGCGCCGCTTCTTAGTGCGCGGCAAGACTATCACAATGCCAGCAAAGCTGCCGAAGCCCTGAAAGCCTTGCTAAACACGCCAAGACCGCCAAGTGAAGAAAGTAAGTAACGCCGTTAGGCTCTTTCCGAAGCGAACTTCTAAGCAAGCCCCGAGCTGAGCTTGAGTACAATCGTTCTTCAATCATTAGAACGCAATGGGACTTTCGTTTAGCGTTGCAAACTTTTGGCTCTTTGTGCTTGCTTTGTGTGCAGCAGTTGGCTTAGCCATTTTTACCTACTACGCCACTCGACTTTCACCTGCACTCAAAGCAGGTCTCATTGTGCTGCGCAGCCTAAGCGTTTTTCTTACCTTTTCGCTTTTCCTTGAGCCTGCTTGCACACGCACTACTCGCTACACTGAGCTACCCACCTTAGCGGTGGTGATTGATAACTCGGAAAGTCTTACAATTCAAGATGGCTCAGGGCGACGTGATAGCCTTGTGCGCGCTACACTCACACGTTATCGCTCTGCGCTTGACGAGCTGGGGCATATCAAATTCTATCAGTTTGGGTCAGCCTTCAAGCCTACTGTGCTTGACTCCGTGACCTTTTCCGACAAGTACACCAATTTTTCGGACGCTATTGAGTCACTTTTGCGGCTCAGGACGCCTGAAAAACTCAATGCTGCGGTGATAGTGTCCGATGGGCAAGTTACAGCAGGTGAGACCCCCAGTTACGCCGCAGAGCGCTCACCGATTCCGATATACACGGTGCTGGTGGGCGACACACTCATCAAGCGCGACATTGCCTTGCGGCGCATTGTGGCGCCAGACGTTGCGGTCGTTGGGGCAAAGACACCTATTTCTGCCGTTATCACACAGGAGGGCTTTCGTGGTGCCACTCTTACGGCAACGCTACGCAGCGATAAAACGGTGTTGGAACGCAAGACAATTACGCTTACTTCGCCTGAGCAAACTGTGGCATTTGAACTTGTGCCTAAGGAAGCCGGCGAAACTCGATTTCAACTTTCGCTCTCTACGCTAGCAGGTGAATTTTCCACGCGCAACAACGCGCAAAGTTTTTTCATCAAGGTTCAAAAGCAGAAGAAGAAAGTCTTAGTGGTGTCAGGTTTGCCTGACCCTGAAATTTCAGCGGTGCGCAATGCACTTGCCACCAGCTCTTCCATTGAAGCGGTCTTTTTTACCCAGCGTGGCGCAAGCGATTTTATTGAAGGCGCGCTTAACTTGGATAAACACAAAGATGCAGATGTGGCTATCCTTATCGGGTTTCCTAATGCGGTGGTCAGTGAAGGTATTGCTGCGCAGATCAAAAAATTTTTGGAGACTACCAATTTGCCCGTATTCTCAATCATGACCTTTCAAAGCTCAGCTGTGCGTCTTAAGGCGTTTGAGCCTTTTCTGGCAGTTAGAATCGGTCGGACTTCAGGAGAGGTGCTTGACAACCTTGCATCAATTAAAGCGACTTTGCAAGCAGCGCAGCTTTCAATTTTTCGCCCGATTGCCGCCTCGCTCGACCAAAGCCTTCGACAAGCGCCGCCTGTAAGTTACCTTGACTTTAACTTCCAGCCCAAACCAAGCAGCACCACACTTTGGACACTTGGCATTCAGAACCAGACGACGGACAAAGTTCTTTTTGCCATCGCTAAAAGTGCGGAGCGCAAAGCTGCCACGCTGACCGCAATTCAATTTTGGAAACTTTGGCTCTCGCCTGATGAAGAGGTGCGAGAGCTATATCGACAAACAATCTTAGGCACGCTCGAGTGGCTAACGGCGCAAGAAGACCTTCGGCGATTTCGGGTTGAGCCAGCAGCAAAAATTTTTGATGAATCTGAGCGCGTGCTGTTCTCTGCCACCTTACAAGATGAAGCCTTGCAGCCTATTTCTTCAGCCGCTATCACGCTTAAAGTGCAACACAAAGAAACAGGCAATGCTTATTCCACTGTGTTTGAACCAAGTTCGGAAGCTGGACTTTACCATGCCGCCTTTGAGCGATTGCCGGCTGGCGACTACAGCTTTTCCGCTGAGGCGCGTGAAGGTGAACGCTTGCTGGGCACGGCAGCAGGACGCTTCTTAGTTAGCCAGACTAGCCTCGAATTTCGCCAGCTACATGCTGATGCTAACACGCTACGCAGCATTGCTGCGCAGAGCGGTGGCAAATTTTATCATCTGACCGAGTTCGAAGCGTTTCTTCAAGACCTTCGGCGTGATGCCGCCTTTCAACCTACCTTGCAGCAAACTCAGCAAAGTGCTGAGTTTGCCAATCTTGCCCCAACCTTGGTCATCATTCTCTTCTTGCTTGCTGCTGAGTGGCTGATTCGAAAGCTCTATGCAATGCCCTAAGCACCAGAGCGGAAAGATTTAATTTTTGCAAGACGATTATTCGCAAAAATGCCTAAGCGACCAAAAGCAATTATCTACCCAAAGCCTAATCGCATCAATCTGGTGGAGCTGGACATGCGTCCGCTGGGTGAAAATGATGTGAGGGTGCGCACGATTGCCACCTCTATTACGCCTGGCGTAGAGCGCTTTTTGCTTACGGGGAAGTCTATTACGCGGCGTGAGCTTCGATTCCCAGTGGTCTCTGGCAGTGAGCTACTGGGCGAAGTCGTAGAAGTCGGCGCAAATGTGGCTGATGTGGAAGTTGGCGACTATGTGTTTGTGTCCCGCGCCGATGGTTGGCTGGAAGCTATGCCTCTCTTTGGCTGCCAAGCTGAAGAGGTCATTGCCTCAGAGTCTTGTGTGATTCCAATTCGGCGCACCCTCGAAGAAAAAGATATTCTTATCGGACTGGTCGGCTATGCCATTTCAGCGGTCAAAAAAATTAACCTCGAGGAGATTGAGCGCATTTTGATTCTTGGTTTAGGCTCGGTTGGACTGATGATTGCTGAGTATCTGACCTACAAAGGCTTTACGGCTATTGATGCTTGCGAGAAGTATCAATCGCGGGGAATGTTAGCCGCAGCCAAGGATATTGCTTTCGATATTGAGGACTTTACGTCTGACTACTTCGACCGCTACGATGTTATTGTGGAAACCACAGGGCGACTGCTTATGCTGGAGCAAGCTACCAAGCTCCTGAAACCGCATGGCAAATTTTTGCTGGTCGGTAACTATGAAGTTATGAAGCTCGACTACCGCCTTATTCAAGACAAAGAGCCTATCCTGATTAGCTCTATTCAGACCACCGATGATGACCTGTTTGAAGCCAAGTATCTTTTGTCCGAAGATGCTCTGGATGTTGAGAAGTTTCTAACGCACCGCTTTCCAGTAGCCGACTATGAGCGTGCCTTTGATGTCGCGCTTAACCGTGCTGACGCAATCAAGACCATTCTGACTTGGTAGCGGTAAGAGGGGTCAATTGAGGTCTTGGTTTTCTAAAAGTGTGAGCCGTATATTCGTGCCTCATTTTGGAAACCAATCTGAATGCTGAATGAACACGAGCCGAACTTTTTCGCCATTGCTGCGCGCCACTTGGGCAATGCTCTTTTGCATTGCGACAAACGCCTTTGCACAAAGCAGCACACCAACTACGGTTGTTACGACGGCTGTGCCATTTCTTCTCATCAGCCCTGACTCGCGTGCCGCTGGAATGGGCGATGCAAACGTCGCTATCGCCGACAATGCCAGCGCTGTCTTCTGGAACCCTGCTGGCTTGGGATTTCAGAAGGGTCTTGATGTAAATCTTACTTACTCAAATTGGCTCCCTGCTTTCAACGCCGACCTTTTCTACAATTTCCTTACAGGCAAATACTATGTGCCGGGCTGGGGCACATTTGGGCTAAGCGTGATTTACCTCAACTTAGGCGAGAGCCGTATCACTAATGCACAGGGTGAAGATCTGGGTGCATTTCGCAGTTATGAGTTCGCCATTGGACTCCACTATGGCGTCAAAGTTACGCCTGACCTTTCATTAGGCACTTCAATTCGCTACATCAATAGCTCGCTTTCACCAGCTAATGTGCAGGTTGGTAATGAACGCAGTGCTGGACAAGGCAACAGTGTCTCGTTTGATGTGGCTGCCCTTTGGCGACCGCAACTGGGCGGCTGGCTGTCAGACCGCCTAAGCTTTGGCCTGAATATCTCAAATATCGGCCCAGCTATGACATATGTTGATGCGGCGCAAGCCGACCCCTTGCCGACTAACTTTCGCGCTGGTCTTGCCTTTCGATTGCTCAACGATGACTACAATAAGATGACCATCGCCGCTGACTTTAGCCGATTGCTTGTGCGTCGCACCGTCGAGTTTGTTCAGCGTGGCGATACCACTGTGCCCGTTGTGAAGACCGATAATGTCTTTCAAGCGCTTATCACCTCTTGGGGAGCAGAAGCCCTGCTGCGCACTTTTACCACAGGTGTTGGCGTTGAATACTGGTATGGGAAGCCTTCTCTACTGGCTTTGCGCGCAGGCTACTTTCACGAAGACCAACGAGCTGGCGGTCGCCAGTTCCTTACCTTCGGAGCAGGTCTACGCTACTCTTCGTTTGGGGTCGACTTCAGTTATCTGCAAGCCATTGAGCAGAATCATCCCCTTGCTGGCACTGTGCGCCTATCGCTGGTACTTAACTTTCCAACATTAGGCGTATCGCGGCAATAGCTCACTAAAAGAGGGCTTGTCGATGCAAGCCCTTTTTCATTTCAAGCGCCTGAATCTGATTTTTCGCTTCACAATTGCATTATGCATCGCTCACTGCTCTATGCCGCCCTTGCGTGGGGTGTTTTTGCAAGCAGCAACCTACCTGTACTCCTTTCACAAACAGTGCCGAAGCGTCTTTCAATGTCGCACCCTATTGCGGCTGAAGGCTGCCTTACCAGCCAGCGACCACTACAAAATCTCGGTATCGGGCAATTTCGCATCTTGGCGGTGATGGTTGAGTTTCAAGCCGACAATGACCCACGCACCACTGGGACGGGACAGTTTGGTGGCTTACCATATCTGGTTGCGGCTGGCGATACGGTCATAGACCCTTTGCCACACGACCGCGCTTACTTTCAGCGTAAGCTGGAATTTCTCAAACACTACTTTGAGACCTGCAGCGACGGGAAAACACGCATTGCCTACACCGTGCCTAATCGCATCTATCGTGTCTCAAAAGTGATGTCGGAGTATTCACCCCGACGCGGTGAAGACACCCGTCGCTTAGCAGAGCTGGTGCGTGAAGTTTGGACGCTGGTCGATGCTCAAAGTCCTGAACTGGATTTTTCACAGTTTGATTGCTTCATCATTTTTCACGCTGGGGTAGGGCGCGACATTGACCTTGTAGCACTGGGCGGCGCTGACCCAACTCCCTTTGACCTTCCTTCGCTGACTTTCAATCTTTCGTCTTTTCGGCGTCTCTATGGCGCTGACTTCAGTGGTTTTCCAGTGCGTGGCGGGGTGCGCATCACCAACACTTCCGTGCTGCCCGCTACCGAAACGCGTGAAATTGATGCAATCGGCGGCAAAGTTCTGTTAGAACTTTCTACCAACGGCTTGCTCTGTGCCAGCTTTGCAAGTTTCTTAGGCGTGCCTGACCTGTTCAACACCAGTAATGGGCGTAGTGGGATTGGTCGCTTTGGTTTATTAGACGGTGAAGGTTTCTTTAACTACAATGGCGCTTTGCCCCCTGAACCATCTGCGTGGGAACGCCTCATTTTAGGCTGGGCTAAGCCAATTGAAGTGACAGGTTCTGGCATCGTGCTCCGCTTGCTTGCACAAGGCTTGCATCAAAATTCAGACTCAGTGATTTACCGCATCCCTATTACCTCGCGCGAGTACTTTTTGCTTGAAAACCGCAACCGTGATGCGAAAGGGCAAGGCGTAACGCTCACCATAGTGCGGCGTGGTCAGACTTTTACGCAACGCTTCAGGCAAGATGAAGCTGGCTTTAGCTTCGGCAACATCAGTCGCCTTGATGGGCAAATCATTGCTTGCAGCAATTACGATTGGACGCTGCCAGGTGCCAGTGTTGGCAATCGCCGATTTGATGGTGGAGTGCTTGTTTGGCGCATTAGTGAAGACCTCATTGCTGCTCGCCGCGACTCCAATCGCATCAATGCTTTAGAACCTCGTGCCGTGCTGCTTCTGGAAGCTGACGGCTCACAAGACATTGGGCAAAATTACAGCCTTCAAGATGCTGGTAACGGCACGCAGTCTGGTGTTGTGTTTGACGCTTTCTTTCAAGGTAATCCTGCACCGTTCTATCGCAATCGCATTGATGACAACACATTTCCGAACACGCGCACAGCACGTGGTGTGCCCACTCGCATCACCTTTCGAGATTTTTCACCGCCTGCGCCTGTTATGAGTGCAATACTGGTGCGCGACTCGCCTGAATTTGCAAGGCTGTTTGGCTTCCCTACGCAGCTATCGGGCACATTCGATAGGCGCACATCGCCCAATGTGTTCGATACAGTGGTTATTGTGCAAAATGCTCAGGGTGAACTTTTTGACAAAGGTGTGCGCCTTAGCCATCTAACCAGCAGTGTGCGTGTAGCCGTTAGTCGCACCGTTATTCTCACTGCATCAGGTGATACGCTTATGGCTACTTTGCGCTTTCAGGTGCCACAGACCTTTAGTCGACGGTTCGGCGCCCAGATTACAACCATTAGCTTAGATGGCGGCGCACAAGCTGGCGCAAGCTATCGCCTTGGAACAGCAGATGGCAGAGTGTTCATCGGCACGGTTACGCTGACTGGTATTACAGTTGCGGAGTCGCTCCTCGTCTCAACTCGTCCTATCGTTGCGGTCACGCAAACGGTTCAGGTTGCGGAAGACCAAGCACGGTTTGGCACGACACGCTGGAATTTTAACGGTTCTACGGCTACTGCAGCGGCCGTTACAGGCTTCACGCGTGGATTTCTTGGTGCAGTGGTGACTCGAGAAAAGGAGCTTTTACTCTTGCAAGAGGGTGGTCGGCTTGTGCGTGTTGCCGTGCCTTGTCAGAACCCCATCCAATCTTCGCCCGCATTTGCCGACTTGGAGCATCGTGGTGAAATTGCCACGCTCCTGACTGCGGACGATAAAATTTTTGCCTTCAACCCAAGCGGCAATTTGATTAACCATTTTCCGATTTCGCTACAATCCACCAAGCCGATTGTCTCCAGCCCTGTCATCGGTGATGTGGATGGTGATACTTTTGAAGATATTGTCGTGCACACCCAAGATGGGCGACTGGCAGCTTACGACCGATTTGGAAAAAATCTCTTCACCCTCCCGATTGCTGAGGAGACGCAAACCACTCCAACATTGGTGGCATCCAGCACTAGCCCGAAACTTCAACTTTTCAGCATTGACCGCGCTGGCTTTTTTCAAGGCTTTGAGCTCCTGAATTCCACGCAAAACTTGGCATGGCAATCGCTTTACGGCGATGCACAGAATCGCAATCTTCTGCAAGTGCAGCGCACACAAAATTGGCAGCGTGCTACAGTTAGCGAATTCTTCCCTGCCAGCAGCGTCTACAACTACCCCAATCCCGCACGTGACGAGACACGCTTTCGCTTCTACTTGCGTGATGATGCGGCAGTTACGATTACTGTATTTTCCCTTACAGGCGCAAAAGTTTGGGAGACGACCGTGCAAGGCAAGGGCGGCACGGACAATGAAGTCGTCTGGAATCTTGCTACGGTGCAGAGCGGCATTTACTATGGTGTCATTACGCCAGAGCACCGTGAAGCGGAAAGCGTGCGCCTAAAAATTGCGGTCGTTAAGTAATGCCGAGTGCCCCTCTCTTTTCTGCATGCCACGCTTCTTAGCAAAGGGGCTGCCCCAGCTTGGCTCACTTCAGTAGCGTCATTTTCTTTGTTTCAGCAAATGTCGGTGTTTGCAGACGATAAAGATAGGTGCCGCTCGCCAGTCCTGATGCATTGAAGTGCACTTGGTAGACGCCCGCTGCTTGCCTTGCTTGCACCAGTGTTGCTACCTCTCGCCCCAGCATATCAAATACTTTTAGGCTCACCTCGCTCGCCACGGGCAATTGATAGCGAATGGTCGTTGTTGGGTTGAAGGGATTCGGGTAGTTTTGTGAGAGCTCGAACCGACTGGGTTTGCCAGTTTCAGCTTCGCTGACGGACGACACGCTTGTAATCGGCAGTTGGGCAAATTCGCGCTGCAAGATAGCCCTCAGGCTACTTTGGCTTACTCCAAACCACTGTCCCAGCACAGAAGCATAGACCTGACGGAAATCAAACTGCATTGCTAATTGATTATTCACCAAATTTGTCAGGTTAGGATTTGTACCAATGATACCACCGCGCACCGCCTCGCCCACAAGAAAGAGCGGCGCAGCTGTGCCATGGTCTGTGCCGACGCTGCCATTTGAGCGCACCGTGCGCCCAAATTCTGAAAATGTCATTGTAAGCACTCGATGGGCCACGCCTAGCTGGCGCAAGTCATCTTGAAAAGCCGCTAGGGCTTGCGAAAGCCATCCCAGCAAATTGGCGTGCGTGCCCGTGCTGGTATCTGTAGTGACCACCTGTGCTGCATGCGTATCAAACCCGCCTAATGAGACGTGATAGACCCTTGTGCGTAAGCCCCCTGCAATGAGGCGCGCCACAATGCGTAGCTGGTCAGCAAGGCGATTGCTATTTGGTGCTGGATAAGTGGCGCGGTTCTGCGCACGGTCTGCTGCTGCCTTGATTTGATTTGCATACTGAATGGACTGCACCGCCACACGCCGAATGTAGCGCAGCTCGTCGCCTGCAGCAGTATCTGGCACATCGCTCTGCTCATCTGCACTGTTACCGCTTACCAAACGGTAGAATGTTTCAGGGTCTTGAATGGGTATGCCCAAGGATTGACCAGAGCCACGCAGCATCAGCGAAGGCGTTGCGCCAATTTGAATGGCAGGCGGGTCAGGCATCGTGGCATTTGGATACCCGTCTGGGAAGTTTGGATACAGCGATTCCAGAAACCGCCCTGCCCACCCCGAATCCAAAAATTGGTTCGAGTCAGATGCGGTCATCCAAATATCGGTTGCGCGAAAATGCGACAGATTCGGACTTGGGTAGGAGACACCTTGCACAATCGCCACCTTGCCTTCATCATAGAGCGTCTTCAAGGCGGTCATCGCTGGATGCAGTCCCGTTGCAGGGGTCAGGCGTAAGACACGGTTTTCCGCAATTGCGATATTGCTCCGCAACTGCTGATATGTGCCATATTGGTCAAGTGGAATCACGGTATTCAGCCCATCATTGCCGCCAGAGAGCTGCACAATCACTAGCACGCGGTCGTTAGGCAGTGTGCTTAGAACATCCAGCAGAGAGGGCTGGGCTACTGCTGAAATCGGCAAGCCGTTCAATGCAAGGGGCACACCGAGAAGCGACGCAGTTTTAAGAAACTTCCGTCTGTTCATTGTGTTCTTCTGTTGAGGTTTTTCTAGTTGCTCACTCAGGGTTTCTTTTGCGTTTCAGCGTGCAGCACTAATAAGGGCAAGCTCCATCGCTTGCCTCTGCTTGCAACTTCGTCGGCACAGCGCTGCGCTCCCAAACTGTCTTCTCCCTTTTAGGCTAGTTGATATTCTGCCATTCTGAACAGATAGCGAAGCAAGTTTTGCACGCGCATATCGACCGCACGCCGTCGATTGGCATCACTTTGGTTACGCATAAAGTCGTTCCATTGCTCTGTCCATTCGTAGTATGGCACGCCGGGCATTAGGACATTTTCGACCAAGTAGTTGATTTGCGACATGCTCAGTTCCACTGCAAAAATCTGACGCGATAAGTCGCGCACCATTTGGTAAGGGTCAGCTGGATTCGGTAGGCTCTGCACCAGCGCAATTCGGTTTAGATTGCTTGAACTAACCAGTGTGTCGGCGTAGCTATTGCGCGTGGGCAAAGTTGCCGAGCTTATCCAAAGCTGGTGATACGATGGTTCTTGATAGTAGGCTTCCCAGCCTGCCACTGTCGGGTGTTGCATTAGATTCATTTGCAGCGACGCAAACCAGCTAATGTAGCGCTGCATCGCAGGAATCAGCTGCGTTTGATTGGTTGGATTGGTCGGAAACAGATAGCGGTGCAACCCTACGATAAAGTCAGCTGGGCTTTTGATATATGCGCCTCGATTTTGCACATCAAAAAAGTGCTGACTGGCAAAGAGCGCACGTAGCACGGGGCGCATTTCATAGTTGTTCTGACGCAGAATTTGCGCCAGTGGTTCAATGACATTGCGCTCTACATTTTGGTCGATTACATAGTAGACAAACCACCGATACAGTTTGCGCACGATAAAGCGCGCCGTTTCAGCCTGCCGGAAAATCATATCCAGCAAATCATTCAGTTCGTCTAAGCCTGCACTCGGTGAATTGCGCCCACGAATGACTGTATTCTGAAAGGCTGCTGAAAATTGCTTATCGCCTGTATCATGGCGTTGGATATCGAAGACCACGCTAATTGGCACAGTTGTCGAGCGGTAGCCCACATCGCGCCAGCCTGTCAGCACACGCGATGCTGCGGCTACGTCTTGCTCTGTGTAGTGGGTATAATTCCCCTGTGCCAGTTCAGGACCTTTGCCAATCGTGAACAGCTCAAAGAGTTCACGTGCGTAGTTCTGGTTTGGTCTGCCAACGACATTCACATTTCCATTCAGATACCGCAGCATTGCTGGGTCAAGCGTAACCTCGCGCGTAAGTGTCTTAAAATTGCCTAGTGCAAAGCGTCTGAACAGCGCATTTTGTCGATAGAGGTAACGTGCGTCGCCATTTGCCGCCCTATCTGAGACAAAATGATTGTGCCAAAAGAGCGTCATTTTCTCAATAAGTGAAATTGGCTGATTTACCATCAAGCCAATCCACCATGCGCGTAGGTAGGTGTAGTAGCGACTATCGGCGGTTTGGTCGCTATTGAAGAGTTTATCGTGCCATGTCTCACCTGTGGTAATGTCAATTGGTGGTTCAGGGTCTGGGCGCGCTTGCAAAAGCTGGTCTAAGGTGGCACTTAGTCCCTGTTCAACTGCTTGACGAATCTGGGCTTGCGTAGCACCAAACATTGCTCGGCGCAAAAGATGGGCAGCGGTCTGCTCATTCCACACGCCTGTGTATGGTGCAATGCCGCTGGCTGGTCTCGGTCTTGCCGCCACTTCCGTGCTCTCATCTGTGGCTGATGATGCTGGTACAGTTGCCGTTGTTGCCTTAGGCTGAGTTAGAGAAGCAGGGACAAGCGACTGAAAAAACTGGCGACGGTTCATTGCTTTCGCTTTTTTGGCGTCGAAAAATTGTTTCTCTGTTTTTTTCCCTCCTCTGTTGCTGCTGGTAGCTCTGACACCTACTAAGCCGAGAAGGTTTAATCTTTTCTAAGTTACGAAAATCAAATAAGTTTGCGTAGAGTGCAATTAAGCCAATTCACCGATGCTTAAAACACCTTTTCTCACAGGCTTTTTTCTCACTCTTGCGTTAGGGTTCAGTTCCTCTTCATATGCCAATGCTTCTCGCAGCATTGACGCACGCATCAATGATGCTGTTGCACCCTTTACCGATGCGATTTCCAGCGTGATTTTCTATGCTGTGCCTATCGGTGAAGTCAATTTGCCTCTTATCATCGTTTGGCTGATTGGCGGCGCTTGTATCTTCACGGTGTATATGGGCTTTATCAACGTGCGGGGTTTTCGACACGCTATTGAACTGGTCCGTGGCGACTACAGCGACCCTCATCATCAAGGTGAAGTTTCGCACTTTCAAGCCCTTGCTGCAGCACTATCGGGCACTGTGGGGCTAGGTAACATTGCAGGCGTCGCAATTGCCGTATCTGTCGGTGGTCCAGGCGCTACGTTTTGGATGATACTGGCGGGTATTTTAGGCATGTCCTCGAAATTCGTCGAGTGCACGTTGGGTGTCAAATATCGCACACTCCACAGCGATGGTAGCGTTTCAGGTGGCCCGATGTATTACCTTAGCAAAGCTTTTGCTGCTCGCCAACACCCTCTGCTAGGCAAGTTCTTAGCTGGCTTTTTTGCCGTGATGTGTATCGGTGGCTCACTGGGCGCAGGAAATATGTTTCAGGTTAATCAAGCCTTCAAGCAGTTCGTGGTGGTAACGGGTGAGTCGCAAAGTATCTTGCAGGGGTTTGGCTGGCTTTTTGGCATCTTTACAGCGGTGCTGGTTGCACTGGTGATTATCGGCGGCATTAAATCCATTGTGCGCGTAACGGACAAAATCGTACCGATTATGTGCGGTATTTACATTTTAGCCACACTGGCTGTTTTAGTGGCACGTATTAGCGATGTTCCAAACGCATTGTGGCAAATCGTATCGGGCGCCTTTGCCCCTGAATCTGTTGCAGGCGGCGCATTAGGTGCAATGATTCAAGGCGTGCGACGTGCCGCATTCTCTAACGAGGCGGGCATCGGCTCTGCCGCAATTGCTCACTCTGCTGTCAAAACCAATGAGCCAATTACCGAAGGCATCGTAGCACTCTTAGAGCCATTTATTGACACCGTGGTGGTGTGCACTTGCACGGCACTGGTTATTGTGGTTACAGGATATACATCAAACACTGCCGTAAATGGCGTGGCGCTTACCTCTGCCGCCTTTGCCAGCGTGATTGCGTGGTTTCCCTACCTGCTTGCCGTTATCGTCTTTCTCTTCGCTTTCTCGACTATGCTCTCATGGAGTTACTACGGCTTAAAGGCTTGGACATACCTTTTTGGTGAAACTCCTGCAATGAGCTTATCCTACAAACTGCTTTTTTGTCTTTTTGTCGTCATTGGCGCCACAATGAGCTTAGACAAAGTAACAGACTTTTCCGATGCAATGATTTTTGCGATGAGCTTTCCGAACTTGATTGGACTATACTTCTTAATGCCCGAAGTAAAGCGTGACTTAACTTTATACCTTACGCGCCTGCGTCGCGGTGAAATTCGGCGTTATAGATAAGCCAGCCTGCGACCCTTGCACAAGGCAGCGGCTCTGAGTTTGCATGCATTAGGCACACACTATGCGACATTTTTTGCATCGGTTTCTTTTGCCGCTTCTAATGCGGGTGCTCTATGCGACGCTTCGCAAGTCTTTTGTTTTGCCTGTAGAGTTGCCACACGGCAAGGTTCTTGTTGCATTCTGGCACGGCAAGATGCTAACGGGTTGGCTGGCGGCGCGTAGTGTGCTCCGCACGCTGAATGCAGGTCCTATCTATGCTGTCGTAAGTCTTTCCAAAGATGGTGAAATTCTGGCGCAGGCATTAGCCACGCTAGGCTTTCACTTGATTCGTGGCTCCAGCTCTCGCGGCAAAGAGCAAGTGAGAGCTGCTATTCAGTCAGCGCTGCGTGAAGGGGCAGCCGTTGTCATCACGCCTGATGGTCCGCGCGGCCCAAGTCGTCGTTTCAAATACGGCTCGCTTCGCCTTGCCGCTATGCACCAAGCCCCTCTGCTTTTCCTTGCTATCACCCATCGTAGCAAGTGGACGCTGCGAAGCTGGGACGCCTTTGAGATTCCTAAGCCGTTTTCCAAAGTTGAGCTTACGGCGCACTGCATTGAGGTGCCAGCCTTCGAGACCGAAGACGCTCTTCAGCACTTTGCACATCAGCTTTCTACGCAGTTTGCCTAAGGGGCAGCAAGACGAAGGGAATCTCCTGCTTTGCTTTTTTGTTCGGTAGCGCAAAAGCGTCCTGAGTATGCCGCAATCTGACGACATTCGCGCCGATAATACCGTTGCCCTTCAAGCTGCACCGAAGGGCTTTGTGCATCACGTCAATGAATACACCTTTGTGGTGGAGCGCCCCATTGAGAAGGTGTGGAATTGGCTGAACAGCCCCGAGACTTTTACCGACAGCCAAATTTTTCCTTGGCGGGTTGAGTTTGTCTCACCTGACCCCAACATTCCTGCAGGCTTTTACGAAGGCGTGCTTACGGTTCATCACGGACCGATGATGATGTTTTCAGGTGTGCTTACAGAAATTCGCGACAAATCGTATCGCGACCTGCAGTATTTCTACGGTAGCTATGTCGGCAGCTTGCGATGGATTCGTCCTACTCGTTTGCAGTTCTGGGTTCGGGAAGTTGAAGGCGGCACTGAAGTGAAGGCACGGCTGGATTCGTTTGTGCGTCCATCGCTCTACAAGTTTTGGACTTGGGCGCAAAATTTAGTGTGGCGGCAGTTTCCGGGCGACATTCTTCGGGCAACCAAGTAAATTCTACGCCGCTTGCAGGGCGCGGCAGAACGCCTCCGCACGTGCTTGCACAGCCGCAAGGTGCTTATCGAGCGTACTGCTTCCTAATTCTTCTCTCAGAAATGACCAATTCTGCTCGCTGATTTTCTGCTCCATATCGCTCAGCTTCTCCGAAAGCCGCTTTGCAATGTAGAAGTGCTCTACTGCTCGCTCTGCATCGTGAAGTGCCAGAGCCGCTAGGCCCACCTGTGCGGCTGCAGCTGCTACACCTGACATATTTTTGTGTTCAGCTTGCTTTTGCATTAACTCTTGAAAACCTGTCAGTGCTGCGGCGTAGTCGCCTTTGGCGGCTAAGGCACTATTGAGTTGGTAGCGCGCTGCATATTCGGCGGCTGTGTTTCCTGCTTTTTGCAGTCGTGTGGCAATCACGGTCAGCTGCTCAATGGCGACCTCATACTGAGCGAGCTTGGCTGAGCCTGTTGCCAGCTGATGACGAAGAAACAATGCTACTTCCTCACTTAGCGACTCGGCTAGTGGAATCGCAGCTTGCAAGAGCTGCAGCGCGGTCTCTGTCTTATCGGCTTTCATTAAGGCAGGCGAGTAGGCAGCTGCAAGCTGCACCGCTTCTTTGTGCAACTTTGCTGCAATCAGGTGATGCTGATGCTTCAGCAATTGACTATCGGTGGGGTTTTGCAGATTTGAGTAGAAAATCGCAAATGCTGTGTTCGCATTAATGCGGTCTTCTTCTGACAGCCGTTTTAGCACCTCTGCACGCACCGCTGCATTCAGCCTAAACTTCGGTGCTCGATGATGGGTGTCGACCTCAATGAAGTGCAATGGCAGCAGCATATAGAGCAATTCCTCTGCGCTGGGGAACGATGCAGGGAAAGCCAACTGACGCCAGACGGTTTCCAGCTCTTTTTCAGACAGCGGCTCAGTGGCTTGCGACAGCACCACGCAAAGTGCATAGAGCGGCGTGAATTCTTCCTTCGTTAGCGCTGCCAGTGCCTGCTCCAGCAAACGCTGCGAAAGTGTCCCTGTATCCGAGATGCTTTGGCACTCTGCCGATAGCTCAACTTCGCTGCAGGAGTTTGTCAAGAGCAGTGTTTTCAGCGCGCCAAGTATCAGTTTCGAACCACGAGCCAGTTCCAGCAGTCTTGCTTCATCATCTTCAGCAAAAGGCAGAGAAAACTTATGTAGGGCTGCTGCAGTTGGCATACTTCTGACGGCGTGTTCAGATTGTAAGGAAAATACACCGCTTCGGTGTGCAATGCAAATGCTGCCTTACTCGACGCATACCTCAGAGTGGCTTTGCCCATCCTTTGCTCTCTTGCTCAGATTTGGCAATGCTAATTCGAAAGGAATTTTTTCGTATCATTAGCGCCCCATCAGTGAGGCAAGTAGGAATCTAAATAGAGAAACAATGAGCAAAGTTGTTCTTGATTTTGAAAAGCCGATTGTGGAGCTAGAAAATAAGCTCAATGAAATGCGTCAATTTGCGCTGCAAAATGGCAACGGCAAAGATGCAGCCAGCGAAGAGTTGGCACGCGATATTGAGCAGCTTGAAGCGAAGGTGCAGGATTTGCGGGTTTCTATCTACCGAAATCTGACGCGTTGGCAGCGTGTGCAACTGGCTCGACACCCTGAGCGCCCCTACACACTTGACTATATCTCTATGATGACGCAAGATTTTATTGAACTCTCAGGCGACCGCGCTTTTGGAGACGACAAAGCCATTGTTGGCGGATTTGCCAGACTGACTGACGAAAATGGCTTTTCTCAGAGTATTGTCATTTTAGGCCATCAAAAAGGACGCGATACCAAATCGAACCTATACCGCAACTTTGGCATGGCGAACCCTGAAGGCTACCGTAAAGCCCTGCGCCTGATGCGTCTTGCTGAAAAATTCCGCAAACCTGTTATCACGCTCATTGATACGCCGGGTGCGTTCCCCGGCATTGAAGCAGAGGAGCGTGGTCAAGCGGAAGCGATTGCTCGGAATCTCTTTGAGATGGCGCGCTTAAAGACGCCTATCATTGCCGTCATTATTGGGGAGGGCGCCTCAGGCGGTGCAATTGGTATCGGGGTTGGCGACCGTGTTCTGATGCTGGAAAATGCGTGGTATTCCGTGATTTCGCCAGAAAGCTGCTCTTCAATCCTGTGGCGTAGTTGGAACTTCAAAGAGCAAGCAGCCGAAGCCTTGAAACCAACTGCTAACGACCTTTTGGAGCTGGGGATCATTGACCGCGTGGTGCCTGAGCCAATCGGTGGGGCACACCGAGACCCCGAACAGACCGCACGCACACTCAAGGCGATTTTAATTGAGGAACTTAAACCGCTGCTGCACAAATCACCTGAAGAATTGGTCGAAGAACGCATTGAAAAATATGCCCGAATGGGCGTGTGGAGAGAAGACTAAATGCGACAGCCGAGCTACCCTTTCATCTATACCCAGCGTGTTATCTATGCCCATACCGACCAGATGCAGGTTGTCTACTACGCCCGATATTTTGAGTTCATTGAAGCTGCCCGCAATGAACTGCTGCGGCATTGCGGTTTTCCTTACAAGGAGTTAGAAGCGCTTGGTTTGCGCCTGCCTGTCGTTTCTGCACACCTTGATTACTTTTCGCCCGCTCGCTACGACGATGAGCTTTTAATTGAAACCTGTGTGGACAAGCTGGAAAATGTGCGTATCACGCTGGGCTATCAAGGCTATGAGAAGTTCTCACAGCGTAAGCTCTTCTCAGGCTACACAGTACATGCCTTTGTTAGTGTGCAAGGCAAACTTATCCGTCCCCCCAAGGCGCTTCTTGAAGCCCTGCAGCCCTATCTTCGCGCACAGCCTGCGCAGTCCGAAGCACTCAGCCTACCTTGATCGGGATTACCACTTTGGTTCTATCCCACACCAGCATCATTTCCGTGCTATTACCTTCTGGCTTTTTGAAAAAGATGGTAAACGCTTCAAACTCGCCTTCAGTCTCGCCAGTGGGCACATCGAAGCGCATCACTTCTTTTTTCTCATCCATTCGGAAGTGTCCCCATAGCCCAAGTTCACTGTTGATTAAGATGGTGAATCGATCTTTGTTGGGAATCGCAAACATCGAATATGTGCCTGCCTTGAGCGGTTTGCCCGCAATGAGAATGTCTTTGGTTAGCGTGATTTCAGTTGCTTCATTTGCACCCAGTCGCCAAACTTCGCCGTAAGGCACAAGCGCGTTTTCTTCTTTGGTGCCAAAAATCAGTCGCCCTCGCTTAAACGGACGCGAATACACTACCTTGATGTAGGCATCGCCGATATTTACTTTGGCTACCGCCATTGGGCTTTGGCGTGGCACTAGGGAGCGCAGGTAGGCGCTATCTGGCTTTTGTGCATAGCACCGCTCTGCAACCAGTAGCAGCGCCAAAAAGAGCAATCCCCAAGAATGCTTCACACAAGCGCGCTTCATATCACTTTGGTTTGATGGTTTTATGTGATGAAGTTGCGAACAGTTAAGTGTTTTTCCACTTTCTTAGTGCGATTTCATGTTTTGCGACTTCGTCTCCCAGTCAGGGCGATTGTGCTTTCAACATCTGTGTAGAGGTGCAGATTTTTAGCGATTGAAGAATCGCTCCACACCGCCGCTTAGCAGACGAATAATGCCAAAGATAACAAAGAGTAGAATGGCTAGCACCGTCGAGAAATTGCCTCGCTGTGCAGCAGGCGTGCCCAAAACAGGTGCCAGCCCTGTGCTGTAAAGGTAAATCGCGTAGATGAGACCTGCGAGCTTGACGGCAAAGCTGAAAAATGCGCCCAGCGGGAAAAGAGCCGATAACATTGCCGCTAACCAAATCGGGGTAGAGCCGTAGACAGCTAACTTAGCAGCGTCGTTGCGCTCACTGCTTGACTGGAAGCGTGGCGCCCAGCTCTGAATCAGCGCAGTGGTGATTGCAAGCAGTAGAGAGAGCAGCGCAACATTCACCAGTGCAATCCAAACCAGTTTTGTCTTGATACCATTGAGCACACCCGCTACAATCACTTCAAGCAACACGGCGGTTACAATCAGTGGCATTGCATAGTCACGAATTAAATCTTGAGGGTCGTAGATGGGTTCATCGGCAATGCGCTTCCACTCCGACTGTGGCGATGCTAAGAGTTGGTAGATTCTTTGAAGAAGACGCGCTAACATAGCGTGTTTCAGAAAATCCTCGTAAAGTTCTAACTTCAACGCTGTTTCGCTTTCTGAGCGAGCTCTAAATTTACTGGAATTATTAATTGCTAAAGCTTGCAGTTTGCTGGCGTTGTCCAGAAAGTCGTCCTGATGCAGAGCACTTTCAGTCCACTTGGGCTTTCTGCATTGCAGCGGCAGCAGTGTTGGGGGTCAGTTGTCGGGTTTAGCAACTACCCTGAACGGGGGTAAGGAATGACTTTCCGACAACTTCACAACGCCAGCTTGCTCTTGATGCGGCTGGTCTCGGACATGACACAGGTGGGAGTATGCTTGGCGTAGTCTTTTTTTAACTTTTCCTTACTTCTATGGGGTCAGCCTCAAAACGCAGAAAGCGCGCAGCCGCCACTCCTAGTGCTCAGTCTCGCACCAAGGCGCAGGGAGCGACGAAAGCTCGCTCTGCATCTTTGCACACTCGCTCTTCACGCTCAACCGCACGCCGTCGCACGGCTCTGCCTCCTGTTGTCGACAGGACCTTCTACGAGGGGCTATTTGAACACAATCCCACGCCAATGTGGGTCTATGATGAAAAGACCCTGCGGTTCATAGCTGTCAATAAAGCTGCTTGCCAACGCTATGGCTACTCCAAGAAGGAATTTTTGACCATGACGATTGCCGAGATTCGTCCACCCGAGACGGTTGCCGCCATGCTGCAAAAGGCAAAAGAAATTCGTCGCCAAAAAAAGGCTTACACTGGTCTGTGGCAACATCGCACCAAAAGTGGCGAAGTCTTTACAGCTGAAATTCACTCACACCGTGTTCGCTTTCATGGTCAGCCCGGGCGGCTGGTGATTGCGTTTGATGTCAGCCAGCGTCTGAAGCTCGAGCATGATATTTTGCAGCGTGAGCGGCAACTCAATCTGTTCTTTCAGCAAGCGCTTGATGGGTTCTACTTTATGATGCTTGACAACCCGATTGAGTGGCACAATGCTCCTGACAAAGAAGCCGCACTGGACTACATTCTGCACCATGAGAGAATGGTTGAAGCCAATGATGCCATGCTTGCGCAGTATGGCTTGTCTCGAGAAGAGTTTATCGGTCGCACCCCCGCTGACTTTTATGCCCACAACTTAGATTATGCACGCCGCATCTGGCGTGAAAACCTTGACGGCGAGGCATACCTAATGGTTACGGACGAGCGCCGCGCCGATGGTACTCAAATCTGGATTGAAGGGCACTACATTCCTCTCTTCAATGAAGAGGGCAAATTCATCGGCCACTTCGGCATTCAGCGCGACATCACCGAGCGAAAGAAAGCTGAGGAAGCCTTGCGTCAAAGTGAAGAACGCTATCGGATTGCCGCAGAAAATACAGGTCAGCTTATCTATGACCTTGACATTTCATCTGGCAAAATCAACTGGGTCGGCGCTATTGAGCAAGTCTCGGGTTTTACACCTGAAGAATTCGCCCAGATTGACCTCCGAACTTGGGAAGAGATGATTCACCCTGAAGACCGTGCGGCGGCAACTTATGCGCTCCATGAAGCAATGAAGGCAGGCAAGCCATATAACGAAATCTACCGCTTTCGGCATAAAGACGGTCATTACATCTATGTAGAAGATAATGGGGATTTCCTGCTTGACGCGCAAGGCAAGGCATACCGCATGATTGGCACGATGAAAGACATCACTGAGCGCAAGAAAATCGAAGAAATGCTCAGAGAACAAGCTACGCTGCTCGATAAAGTGCACGACGCTGTTATCATTCGTGATTTGAACGACCGTGTGCAATACTGGAATCGCTCGGCTGAGCGCATCTACGGTTACTCCGCAGAGGAAGTGATAGGGAAGCCCTTGATAGAGACTTTCTGGCAAAAATCTCATCTCAACGCCCAGTATATCATTGACACAGTTTTACGCGAGGGCTATTGGAGCGGTGAGCTACGCGTGTCTCATAAGAGCGGTCGAGAAGTGATTGTGGACAGCCGCTGGACGCTGATGCACGATGCGCATGGTAACCCCAAGTCTATCATTACCACCGATACAGACATCACCGAGAAAAAGCGGCTGGAAGTGCAATTTCTGCGCGCGCAGCGTCTCGATAGTCTTGGGCGTCTTTCAGGCAGCATTGCCCACGACCTTAACAACATTTTCTCTCCAATGATGCTGTCTTTAGAACTGCTTGCCGCTCGCACAACCGATGAGAAAAGCCGACATTGGCTGGCTACAGTCTCGCAAAGTGTGGAGCGTGGCGCCGACCTTGTTCGGCAAATTTTGCTCTTCTCGCGCGGCTCAGATAGCCTTTTGCGCCCAGTTAAAGTTACCGATGTGCTGCAAGAGTTGGTAACCTTCCTTAAAGATACTTTTCCGAAGAACATTGACATTTTGGTCTATACTGCCGACGACTTACCGCTGATTCAAGCCGATGCCACACAGATTTATCAAGTGCTCCTGAACCTTGCTGTCAATGCACGTGACGCTATGCCGAATGGCGGCGAACTTACATTCCGCCTTGAGTCTGCTTTTCTTAGCGCCACCGATACAACCATTCACATTGATGCGAAAATCGGTCGCTACGTCGTGATTACAGTCAGCGATACGGGGGTTGGTATGTCGCCAGAGGTTTTAGACAAAATCTTTGAACCTTTCTTTACCACAAAAGAGGTCGGGAAAGGCACTGGTCTTGGTCTTTCGACTGTGTTCTCCATTGTTAAGCATCATGGCGGGTTTCTCAGCGTCTACAGCGAGGTTGGGAAAGGCACTTCATTCAAAATCTATCTGCCTGCTTGGTCTGAGGCAGGTGAGAAGTCCAGCGTCGGCACTGCTCCTCCTGAAGCTGCAAACGGCAATGGTGAAAAAATTCTCATCATTGACGACGAAGAAATGGT
Source organism: Chloroherpetonaceae bacterium (assembly GCA_025056565.1). NCBI lineage: Bacteria > Pseudomonadati > Chlorobiota > Chlorobiia > Chlorobiales > Chloroherpetonaceae > Chloroherpetonaceae bacterium. Next base: position 80,062 of record JANWWA010000014.1, read on the forward strand.
GCGAGAGACCACTAAACTGGCACTGGAGAAAAAGGGCTACCGTGTGCTGACCGCTGCTGGGGGCGCAGACGCTCTTGCGCTTTTTAAGCAGCAGAAAGGAATTGTGGTCGCCATCGTAGATATGACGATGCCCGGTATGGATGGCACAGAACTGGTGCATGAGCTGCGCAAACTGAGTCCTAACCTTAAAATCATTGCAGCCAGCGGCCTCATTGATAGCGAGCGACTTGCTTCTCTCAAACGCGACAATGTCGCCACCTTTTTGCACAAACCCTTCGAGCTTTCAAAGCTGTGCCAGATTGTTGCCGAGGTGTTGTCGCTAAGAACGTCGTAACCTGAAATGCCGTTTTCCCCAACACGAAAAACCTAAATAACAAGCTCTCTATGACGGAAGAACTGACTATTTCGCCACGGGTCAGCACAGGTGGAAACCGCGTCCTGATTCTTGGGGGTGGCCTAGCGGGTCTAGCGGCAGCAAAGCGGCTGGTTGACAACGGCTTTCAGGTGGAAGTGCTCGAGAAGCGCCCCATTTTAGGCGGCAAAGTATCGTCGTGGAAAGACGCAGAGGGAGATTGGATTGAAACAGGATTACACTGCTTCTTTGGAGCTTACAAAGAAATCTACGAGCTAATGAAAGAGCTGGGCACCTATCAGCACATTCTTTGGAAAAAGCATGAGCTAACCTACACGCTTTCCAAAGGTGAGCGTTTTGTCTTTCGCACATGGAAACTGCCCAGCCCCTTTCATCTCATTCCTGCCATCACCAGCAATCACTACTTTACGCTGGGCGAGATGGTTACTTTCACCAAAATGCTTATACCGATTCTCTTTGGGGGCGAAAAATATTACGCCGAGCAGGATAAGCTCACTTATGAACAGTGGCATCAGAAGCAGGGCGTCAGCAAACGCCTGTTGAAAAAAATGTTCGTGCCAATGTCTCTGGCGCTAAAGTTTTTGCCACCTGAGGAGATTTCTGCTAAAATCGTCATTGACGTCGCTGGGGAGTTCTTGCGTGTGCCGAAGGCCTCAATGATGGGCTTTCTTAAGGGTTCGCCTGAAGAGTATTTGATTGCACCGCTTGCAAATTACATTCGTAGCAAAGGCGGTAAGATTTACACCGAAGCCAAAGCGGTTTCACTCCTTTACGACGGGAATGAAATTACAGGGGTGCAAATGGCTGACGGCGAAGTTCGCACCGCTGACTACTACCTAACTGCTTTGCCTGTGCATAACCTCAAGAAAGTTCTGCCTGAATCTCTGAAAGCCAAATACACATTCTTCCGCAACATTGATGAGTTTCAAGGTGTGCCTGTCGTTACGGTGCAAATCTGGTATGACAAGCAAATCAGCTACATGGACAACATTATGTTCTCGCCCGATGGCGTGATTCCCTTCTACGCCGATATGGCGAATACGACGCCTGAATATGCCGTTTTGCGTGGGATGACTCATCAAGGCAAGTCGCGCTTTGAGTTTGGCGTTGCACCCGCTAAGCACTTCATTCACCTCTCTGATGAAGAAATCATTGCCAAAGTCGACGCCAGCGTGCGGGATATTTTCCCCGACACCTCAAAAGGCGCAAAAATTTTGAAGCACACGATTGTGCGGATTCCACAATCGGTTTATGCTGCCGTGCCCGGTATTGATGCCAAGCGACCCACACAGAAAACCCCCGTTAGAAATCTCTTCCTTGCAGGCGGATACACCCGCAATCGCTTCTATGACTCCATGGAAGGTGCAGTGGAAACTGGCAACAAAGCTGCACGCGAAATTATGGTTGCTCACGGCATCCCAGTTTAGCTCTCTCCATAAAGGTATCGGCGCAATGAGTGTGCCGATACCTTCATTTCTCTGCAGGCTGCGATTTTTCACTGCCTATACTTCTTTGCCCCACCCTATCTTGCTTTCTGAATTTTTTGACTGCTCTTGCGTGTTTTGCAAGAAAAATAGGCGCAAACGATGTTTCCAATTGCCTTTTCTGAATTTACCCTGCCGAATGGCTTACACTGCATTGTGCATGAAAACCATACCGTGCCAATTGTTGCTATCGATCTTTGGTATCACGTCGGCTCAAAGAATGAGCGTCCTGACCGCACTGGCTTTGCGCATCTTTTTGAGCACCTTATGTTTCAAGGCTCACGCAACGTGGGTAAAACGGAGCACTTCGCTTACATTCAGCGCGCAGGTGGCACCCTGAATGCCTCTACCAATGAAGACCGCACCAACTACTTCGAAACGCTGCCCTCCAACCAGCTTGAGCTGGCACTTTGGCTCGAATCCGACCGAATGCTGAGTCTTTCGATTACCGCAGAAAATTTTGAAAACCAGCGACAGGTGGTCAAAGAGGAGCGCCGAATGCGCTACGATAATGCACCATACGGCACAGTTTATGAGCACTTGCATCGCCGTGCATACTTCCAGCATCCCTATCGCTGGATAACCATTGGCTCAATGGAGCATTTAGATGCCGCTAGCTTGGAAGATGTGCAAGAGTTCTTCCGCACCTACTATGTGCCGAACAATGCTGTATTGGTGCTTTCAGGCGATGTTACCCCAGAGCAAGCTCAAAAAGCCGTTGAACGATATTTTGGCGATATTCCGCGCGGCAGTGACATTCCACGTCCTTCCGATTATGACTTGCCTCTCACGACTGAGGTGCGCGACACGATTTACGATAATGTGCAACTGGCTGGTTTGTTCATAGCTTACCGCATCTGTGATGTTCGTAACCCTGACGCTGATGTCTTAGGGGTGATTAGCCGCATTCTCTCTGATGGACGCAGCTCACGGCTATACAAGAATCTGGTGCATACAGCGCAACTGGCGCAATCCATTAGCACATATGCTGCGCCTGGCGAACATCCAGGACTGTTTTACATCACTGCGATTGCCACACAAACCAGCCACTTAGCGCAGCTGGAGCGTGAGATTGATGCAGAACTTGCTCGGTTGATTCGTGGAGACATCTCTGAGCATGAATTGCAGAAAGCCAAAAATAGCTACGAGATGAGCCTACTGCGAAGTCTTTCAACGGCAATTGGTGTCGCTGATAATCTTGCATTTTTCCACACCTTTTTTGGCAATGCTGCAGAGATTAACCGTGAAATGATGCGTGCTGAGAAGGTTTCTTTGGAAGATGTGCAGCGTGTCGCCCAACGATACTTTGCCAATGCGGGTAGAGTTGTCCTGCACTGGCTTCCCAAAAACAACGCTCGGCTCACCGTGTCGCTTGCTGCGTCTTAAAGAAGGTGGCACTTGCTTCGTAAGTGCACCTTTATGCAGACAGTATGACCGTAAGCTGCTTGTAATGCCTTTTTATGAACAATGACTTGTTTGCCCCTTTCAATTCAGTTTTGCCTTATTTCTTCAAACTCCACGCATTGAAGAGTTCTTCTTTCGTCTTCAAGCCTTTTTGCGGCAAGCAGTGATTGCCGACATAGTTGCCCGCCTTGTGCTTATTTTCCCACATATCTTGATGCGCCTGCGGAATTTCGTCAAAACTCACCACATATGGCTCGGAGATTTCAATGATGCCCGCATCAACCATATCGTTCATTACGGAGACTTCGTAAGCATTGCACAGGTGCGTGCCGAAAATGTTCGCAGAGGGCATATAAATCCGTCGCTGACGCATCCACACCTGTGGCGCATAGAAGGTGTATCGCTTGCCGTTCATCTCTTCGCAGTAGAGCACCTTGCCTGTGAAAGGCTTGACCACCGCCGTTGAAACAGCCAGCGCATCATGCCCTGCGCGTTCAAACACGATGTCAGGATTGCCGCGCGGATTGTCGGGCGAGCGCAGCGCCTTGCCCACCTCCGTGCCAAAGGGCTTGAAGGTCTTGTCGTTAAATTCTTGCACGGCGGCTTTGAACTTTGCAGTTTCTTTGCGCGCATCAGGCAACGGCTTCATTGGCGCTTGCCACTCGAAGTCGTCTTGATAGCGTCGTTTCATCGCTTCCAGAGAAATCACGCCTTTGATGGCATCGCCGAAGCCCAGCGATTCAATGAACTCTTTTTGCGCGTCGGTGTAGCAAGCGACGACAATGCGTGCCCGCCTTTCGCGCAAGGTCTCAATAATCTCCAAGCCCACTTCATCTACGATGCCTGATTTATCGACGCTCGTGCCATAGTAGCAAAGCGCAGATTCATTGGCGCGAAAGCGAATTTTCGTCAGCATTTCTTCTGGCGTAGATGTGCCTTTCTTGCCAAGAAAGGTAAAGTAATAGCCACTTGATGCGCCGTAGAAGGTGAGCGTGCCGCCCTGCGCCAGCGCTTGGAAGGTGCGCGGAAAGGATTGCTCACCCGCATGCGAGACAGCGTAATCCACCAGTTTCCCGCCATTGAGCGCTTTAACTTTTTTCAAAAACGCTTCACCCGCTTTCGCCCATTGCTTGATGTCACTTGGCTTTTCAGGAATTGGCGTGAAGATTCCCGCAAGCGATTTCTCTTTGCGGTTGATGAACTTTGCGCCTTGCGCTTCAATTTGCTTGCCGCGCTCTTCGCTCGAGACAAGACCAATCACATTCAAGCCCGATTTGACGGCGATTTTCACAGCTTCGTTGCCCGTGCCAGTTGCTGCGCCTTCAATGAAGATGGATTTGCCGCTCTCGATTTGCAGCGTCGTAAAAAGCGCGCGATACACCGTGCCGACATTGAGCACATAGCTGCCTGCGGCTTCGAGCGTCAGGTCTTGCGGTTTCTTGTGGCATTGCGGCGCTTGCGCGACCATAAATTGCTGGTGCGAGCCATCGCCTGTCTCGTAGCCTTGAATGCGGAAATCGC
>JANWWA010000015.1:0-8850 GCA_025056565.1 Chloroherpetonaceae bacterium
TTCTTCCAGTCTGCGGTATAGTTCAAGCCCCTCTCGTCTTCCATGGAATTTCAATCCCACATTGGTGCAATTAGAATTTCGCAGATGCTGCAGATGCGACATCTGCGGATGAAGATTTCAATCCCACATTGGTGCAATTAGAATTGTCGGAGACGGTATAGGGGGGTTGTCGCTAAAGGATATTTCAATCCCACATTGGTGCAATTAGAATGCGGGTGGAAGGAACTGGACGAAGTTGGTGCCTTGCCGATTTCAATCCCACATTGGTGCAATTAGAATGCGTCTATGAGTTGCCGCAGTTCCTGAATTGTTGCATTTCAATCCCACATTGGTGCAATTAGAATTTTGCAAATCTCCTCGTGCGCGGCTGTCCACGCGGCAATTTCAATCCCACATTGGTGCAATTAGAATGGTATGCTCTTGAGGAAGATGTTCCATTTAGCATTAATTTCAATCCCACATTGGTGCAATTAGAATACAATGCTGGGTATCTATGTGATAATGCATTCGCCATTTCAATCCCACATTGGTGCAATTAGAATTGATTAAAGTAAAATTTACTTGGGAGTATAATACTTGCATTTCAATCCCACATTGGTGCAATTAGAATGGAACTGCGTCAATTAATTGACGCTGCCTCCTGTTTATTTCAATCCCACATTGGTGCAATTAGAATGATTTCGAAAACCTCATCGTTTTTATTACGATGAACGAATTTCAATCCCACATTGGTGCAATTAGAATTTTGCTTGCCAATTTGGACGCCCATGCAGTTAAATCGATTTCAATCCCACATTGGTGCAATTAGAATAAATAAAAAATATACATTCTTCTACGTCCTGTCCTCATTTCAATCCCACATTGGTGCAATTAGAATGAGATCGAGAAAGTGGGCAATGCGAAATACATCACATTTCAATCCCACATTGGTGCAATTAGAATCAACCAGCCCCGCCTTGACCAGTCTTGACTTATCTTCATTTCAATCCCACATTGGTGCAATTAGAATAGTTCTTCGTCAAACCGCTCCCTATCCCGCACATCGTCATTTCAATCCCACATTGGTGCAATTAGAATCCGCCACTTCAAGCGCAGTGGGAGACTGGGTGGGCTGACATTTCAATCCCACATTGGTGCAATTAGAATGTTTATCAAGGTAGTGAGTGAAAATGACTATATTCCATTTCAATCCCACATTGGTGCAATTAGAATATGCATTTATGAAACTATCTTTTTCATGGAGTTGTAATTTCAATCCCACATTGGTGCAATTAGAATAGCTGAGCTGATGATAAAGATAACAGACTATATAAAATTTCAATCCCACATTGGTGCAATTAGAATTAGGATGACTAAGTTCTAAAGCTTTTTTTACAACTAGATTTCAATCCCACATTGGTGCAATTAGAATTCATGTCCCCATAACGGACAATCGTTAGATTTCTCTAGATTTCAATCCCACATTGGTGCAATTAGAATTAGTTGTGCCCCAGAGACCAATCCAAAAACTTTCGCAATTTCAATCCCACATTGGTGCAATTAGAATCTTTCTTTGCGGATTTATATTCCTCACCAGTTTATGATTTCAATCCCACATTGGTGCAATTAGAATTCCAATACACGCCGTGCCGAAAGTCCAGCGCCAACATTTCAATCCCACATTGGTGCAATTAGAATTGGTGCACCCACTCCCTCTGCTCAGTAAAGATGATATTTCAATCCCACATTGGTGCAATTAGAATGGGACGTTTCCGTCGTCATTCGCTAGAACTTGCCAATATTTCAATCCCACATTGGTGCAATTAGAATGCGCCCCAATCACGCAATGAAATGCGGCTAAACTGGATTTCAATCCCACATTGGTGCAATTAGAATCTTGCAGCATCCTGCTGCAAGTGGGCTTTGTTTCTCATTTCAATCCCACATTGGTGCAATTAGAATTCTGATAATTATGATGAGGATGATGAACAAGAAGAGCATTTCAATCCCACATTGGTGCAATTAGAATCACGCTCCCTTGCTTCTGCTTTCTCCGCTGCGCTAAGATTTCAATCCCACATTGGTGCAATTAGAATACCTACATTCCTACTGGGGTAAAAAAGAACAGAACTACATTTCAATCCCACATTGGTGCAATTAGAATTCATTAACTCAGCTGACAGAATATATTCGTTCTTATATTTCAATCCCACATTGGTGCAATTAGAATCTAACCCGTTTTCACTTTCTTTAATCCCTCTCCGAATTTCAATCCCACATTGGTGCAATTAGAATTCTTGTTGGATGATCGGTGAGGAGAGGGAAGAGGTGATTTCAATCCCACATTGGTGCAATTAGAATCGACTAGGCACATCAAATTCCCCTACTTGAAAACAATTTCAATCCCACATTGGTGCAATTAGAATAACGGAGAAACATTTTCGTATAACAATGGACAGGGTATTTCAATCCCACATTGGTGCAATTAGAATTCATTTGCATCAAACACACGTCCTGCAACAGAAAGGTATTTCAATCCCACATTGGTGCAATTAGAATTCGTGTCATGATTCGTGTGTCTCCAGAAGAGATAGAATTTCAATCCCACATTGGTGCAATTAGAATACCTTTCCTATTACAGCAGCGAAAACTGCCTTCAGGATTTCAATCCCACATTGGTGCAATTAGAATAGGATAAGGTTGCCTGCAAAGGAAGCGAGGGTAGTTATTTCAATCCCACATTGGTGCAATTAGAATCGGAGTGGATCTCCTTGAAGGAAGGGAGTGTAGTATTTCAATCCCACATTGGTGCAATTAGAATTATTGTATTCAAGAATAGTAATATCGATAAGGGTATCATTTCAATCCCACATTGGTGCAATTAGAATGCGGAGACGGTTAGGCAAAAAAAACGCTTGGGGTATTATTTCAATCCCACATTGGTGCAATTAGAATTTAAAGTCGACAAGGAATTGGTAGTCGGGTGGGCGAATTTCAATCCCACATTGGTGCAATTAGAATTTTTCATGGAAAAGAGCCATTTATTGAGAAGAAATATTTCAATCCCACATTGGTGCAATTAGAATGCAAGTACAGGCTGTTCTTGCAATCAAGCCCGTAAAATTTCAATCCCACATTGGTGCAATTAGAATCCGCCACGGAAGCAAGGATTTTGCCGCAAATATACACGTTTTGGCGGCACAAGTCAACCCTTCTTGTCGTCAAGCTCCAGTAGCCTGTAAACCCCTGACCCCCGACGACCCGCAACATTCGCTCAAAATCGCCATTTTTAGCGCTTTCCACCCCTTTTTCTCTTCTTTTTGCGCCTCCTCCCATCCCTTCCCTGACCCACCCGACGACCGCACTTGCTCAAAAGCCCATCCTTGACTTCTTTCCATTTCTCCTCGTAGCTTGCAAATAGCCTGTTGCTCTACATGCTTGCAGGAAAAGTATTTTGCAATAACAGAATTTTTTTTTTCCAGCACACCAATTAGAACTTTTCAATTAAAACTTTTTCGTGCCTTTTTGCGTATTTGATGTGAGCTAACAAGCGTCATAGGAGGTTAGCGTCAAAGGAGGTTTGTATGCGATACGCCCTTTTGCTCTCTCTGCTGCTCACTGCCAGCTCACTTTATGCCCAACTTGGCACGTTGCCCTCTGTGCCCAAGAAAGAAACGGCGCATCCGCAAGGTCTGCCGACTACCTCGATTAAACCTTCTATTCTTTCTCGTGAAGATAAACCTGACATTCCTGCCGGCTTTGAGTCTGTCTCTCCCGTTGCCTATCCTGGACTGGAACCGCCACCTGTGCCACAAGTTACGCCTACATCGCTTGCTGCAGCTGCGGTCAAACCTACTCACCTGACCATGATGAGCGGCATCGGATACGGGTTTGGACGCGGATACGGACTTGGTAGTGCTTCACGAATTGGCGTTACGCTTCCTTCTGGGCTTTACTTAGGCACGACGGGACTTTTCTCCATCGGCACTGATCTTGTAGGCATGCCTTTCACTGCGAGCAGCGGCACACTGGCCAATCATTCTCTTGGCTTAGAAGTCGGCCTCGAGATACCGCTTAAGATTTTTGGCGGCGCGCTCGCGAATCGGTTTTATGCAGGAGCAGGTCTTCTGCTGTCAAACCTCACTTTCCGGTCTGGGTCTGGCGATTTCTGGACGGATGATCCATGGCTAGATGAGTTCATATTCAGTCGTCGGCCGCCACAGTGGTACTATGGCCCGAACCCACTGTTCGGCTCTTGGGGCAGTTTTCAGAATAATCAAGTCTTCTTCCAAGGCCAGATTCTCTTTTATAGCGTCGGAAACCTTTTCTACTACAAACTTCCTGAGCTTGGCTTTTTGCGCAATCTGCTTATTGGCCTTGACGCCCGCTATGTTTTCGTGGGTAACCTCAGCGGCTTTTTAGCTTTGCCAACAATTGGGATTTACTACTGATACCTCACCTCTGTCCCCTCTCCCTGTAAGGAGAGGGGACGTGCGTTTCCAAAACATGCACTGTCGCACACTTCCCTTGCCCTCTCTCCAGAGAGTTTTTTCTCCCTCTGCAAGAGGAGACACGCGCAAGGACATGCGGCTCCAGTGAGACACTTGCAGCGCTTCAGCCAAGGCATGGCTCTCTTTTAACCTCACCCCTGACCTCTCCTTTGTAAGAAGAGGGGAAATTCTCAACGGCAGCCACTGCAGGCACGCCCTACCATGTTGCCTCTTCCTTTTGTAGGAAGAGACAGCGAAACCGCGCTAGTGCTTCACTTTCGCATTAAGAGATGGAACGCTGGCTGAGGGTTTGCCTTTTGAGACGAAGGGATTTCCCTTGATAAAGTAGCGCCATGGAAGGTCTTGCGCTTGCGAGATGCCAATGCGCGTGGAAATACCAATTTGGTGAGGCTCCACGGCTTCCCCTTCGGCTACAAACAGTTCATCACTTTGAAAACTCATGCCATTTAAGGAGCGCGTGATATTCATCGCTTGCGTGAGTTTGCCGGGGCCGCTTAGTAAATCTGTCAGTTTCTCGACAGGGCGAAAGGTTTTCATTGCGTCAATGCCTTCAATAGGTTCCAGCGCTCGAATGAGCACTGCCGCCGCTTCGCCTTCTGGCTCAGTGACGACATTGAGCATAAAGTGATTTCCATATGCGAAATACACATATGCGTGCCCTGCTGCCCCAAACATCACGCGGTTGCGCTCTGTCATGCCTCGATAAGCGTGACACGCTGCATCAATAGCTGCAATGTAGCCTTCTGTCTCCACGATTTTCCCAACCATAAAGGTTTTGCCGACCCGTCGCACTAAGTATTTTCCCAGTAACGCCTGCGCAACTTCCAGTGTTGGCGCGGCATAAAATGTCGGCGGTAGCTTTTGCCACTTCATGTTTTGCGTTTCTATGTGAGCTATTTTTCTTTAGCGGGCTTAGCTCTTTATTTATGAATCACTTCACTGTTGCGACTTTGCCACTGTCTACGGCACTTAATTTACACGAGACTTTCTTTTGCGGTCAAGCCTTTCGTTGGCATGCGCTGGCGCTTAGTACCAACACTGCCTACTACGCCGCCTTAGATGGCACACTAGTTTTGCTTTACGCACAATCCTCTACGCTCACGGTCTATGCTTCTGCGCCCGTGCTTCAACACCGACCGCTGGCGGAGTTTATGCATCACTACTTAGGGCTGACCGACCGCTTGGAGGAAGTGTTCAGCCCACTCTTCCGCCAAAAGTATCCGCACCTTGTTCAAGGCGCTGCACCCTACTTCGGTCTTAGGCTTTTGCGCCAACCTGCCTTTGAGACCCTCATTTCATTTATGTGCGCACAAGGCATTGGCATTGCTCTAATTCGCCGTCAGGTCGCTGCACTGGCTCGCACCTTCGGCTCTCCGCTGTCGCTGTCTATTTCACTTTCTCCTTCAGGTCAGCTTACCCCTCATTTTTCTTTTGCAATAACAGAATACACTTTTCCAACACCTGAGTGCCTTGCTGAGGCGTCTTTGTCCCAACTGCAGCGTTGCACCAACTTCCATCGTGCCCGTGCCGAACGTATCCGACGCATTGCGCGTGCCGTTGCCGATGGCTCGCTGAATCTGGCCGCGCTTACTGCTCCGCACGCCACATTTGAACATGCCCGCGAAACCTTGCTTCAATACGACGGCATTGGTGAAAAAATTGCTGATTGCATCTGCCTATTCGGTCTTGGACACCATGAAGCCTTTCCAATTGATACGCACGTGCGTCAATACCTTGCTGAGTGGTTTGGTCTGAAAGCTCCTACCACCAGCCTTACCCCACGTGCCTACCGCGAGCTTGCCCAAGCCGCCCGCGACATTCTTGGCACGAAATATGCCGGTCTTGCTGGTCAGTGGCTTTTTCACCACTGGCGACGCGACATTAGAAAAATGCGCGATTACTAAGGCGTTCCCCTCTCCTTGCCAAGGAGAGGGGTCAGGGGCGCGGTGGATTCCTCCCCTTCACTTTGTTCAGAGCCGGAATGACCAGCAATTTCTGCGCTCATCATGCGCTTTGCCCACACAGTCTAAATACGCGATTGCGAAACGCGAGATTACGAACTCGCAAAAATTGCATAACTTTTCGCTGCGTGCTCCAACCACAGTTATTTGAAAGCGCATCGTTCTGATTGAAGCGCTGAGAAGCAAGTAGAGCTGAGAAGCAAGTAGAGAAGGCATCATGAGGGAGAGCGACGGCGAAGACGCAAGAGGCGCAAACGCCCTCGCCCTGACTCTTTCCCAAAGGAAGAGGAATTATATACTAAGAGTTTCAACATTCGCGTCAACCCAAGCAACCGACAACGATGGACGAGGATTTTCATTCCGCTTTGCGCGCGCTCTGCAAAGACGACGCCGCTTTTGAGACCGCCAAACAACTCTTTGAAAGCGAACTTCAAAAGCGTTGCCCACCCGCCAGTGAATTTGAGCGCACTTTGGACGCGCTGCAAAACCACATTTTCCGCGTGCGCAAGAACGACGCAGGAGAGTATCTTCTCACGATGAGCAAAGGCAAAATCGCCCAAACGTTCAATTTAGATTTTCCGCCCAACTCCGCTGTGCCATTTTCTAAAATTTTTCCTCCGTCCTTCCTTCAGCATATTACGCCTTACTACGAGCGTGCGTTTGCGGGCGAAGCACTGGAGTTTGAAACCTTCATCGCAGAACGCTGGTTCAAGACGCGCCTTGTGCCTTTTGAGAGCGATGCACAGGGCAAGGTTACAGAAATCATTGGCATCTCGGACGACATCACCTCAGAGAAACTGACGCGCTTGGAGCTGCAACGCACCTCGACTCTGCTGGGCGAAGTCTGGCAGCACGCTCTGGAAGCCTTTGTCATTAGCGACGAAAACGGCGTTGTCATTGACGCCAATCCTGCTTACTCTGCCCTCTATGGCGTGCCCAGAGAAGACCTCATCGGTAAGGACTTCGCAGTGGTCTTTCACCCAGACCATCAGGAACTTGCGCGCAAAGCCTATCGCGCCTTTTTTGACGCGGGCAAAAGCGCCTTTGGTATGCACACCACGGTTCGCCGACTTGACGGTGAGCAGCGCATTATGGAATCCAGTGCATCGTTTATTGAGCCAGAGCCGGGCAAACGGTTTCTGCTGAACATTATCCGCGACATCACAGACAGCGTGCAAACCAAAGAAGCATTAGCGGAATCTCAAGCGTATTTCTCCACTCTCTTCAACGAATCGCCTGACGCAATTCTTATTGCTGATGCGGAGACACTACTCATCACCGATTGCAATCCACGCGCTCTCGAGCTCTTTGAAGTAGAAAGCAAAACCGACCTTGTAGGCACAAACGGCGAGCGTTTTCAAGTCAGACCCTTTACCACCGATGAAAAAATTGAGATTTGGAACCGCCTCAACTTGGGTCGTACGTGGTCAGGCGAATTGGAATTTATCTCTGCCAAAGGTCGGCGCTTTTGGGGCAATCTCTCCATCAAAGAGCTTTTCTTCGACGAGCGGCACGTCTTGGTGCTGCGTCTTGCTGATGTTTCGCACATCAAAGAAGCCGAGCGCGCCATTCAACAAAGCGAAGAAAAACTGCAATGGCTGCTTAACGCCTTGCCAATCGGGATTGCGCTCCGTCAAGACTCAAAGCTCACCTTTGCTAATCGAGCGTTCTGTGAAATGCGTGGCTTGCCACACGACATTAGGTATCTTCAATATGCGCAAGCCCATCGCACGCAGCCCGAATTTCAGCTCGTTCACCCCGACGATGAACAAGCCTTTCTTGCTCAAATTGATGCGCATCGCAAACGCTTAGACGCGGGAGAAATTGTCTCATTCGAGCATCGCCTTCGCAAGCAACATGAAGACCGCTACACTTGGTATCAAGGCTTTTTCTTCAAAGGCACGGCGCCTGACGGCATTACCACATTTGTAGAAGTGAACATTCCGATTGAAGACCGCAAGCAAGCGGAACTTGCTCTGGCGGAAAGCGAGCAGCGTTTCCGCTTCATTTTTGACTACGCGCCGGTTGGCATTGCGTTTGCCGCAGAAGGCTGCATTCTTACCACGAATCGAGCGTTTTCGCAGCTGGTGGGCTACACGGTCGAGGAACTGCAAAACATGGATTGGCGAACCTTCACGCACCCTGACGACTTGCCCAAAGAACTTGCGCTGATTGAGGAACTTATGCGCGGCGAGCGCAAGACCTACGAACTCGAAAAACGCTATATCCGCAAAGACGGGAAAATCATCTGGGTGAAACTTACTGACTCGCTCTTTCAAGACGCAAAGGGGGATTTCTACGGCATCGCCACCGTCGCGGACATCACGGCGCAAAAAGAAGCCGAACAAGCCTTGCGCGACAATCTTTCGCTTCTGCAATCGCTTTACAACACTGTGCCG